>NZ_WWCX01000053.1:0-42549 GCF_009857655.1 Duganella vulcania | reverse complement strand
GCCTGCACGCCCCAGGCCAGCCAGTAGGGCGACGGCGCGCCCTCGACCGCAGTGCCGAACTGCGCGCTGCCGCTGGCGGCCAGCAGGTCGGCACTGCGGCCGCCGCCGGACCATTCGTGGCCCAGCGCCAGGCGCTGCTCGGTGCCGTCGCGCCGGGTGATGACGTTGACCGCGCCCAGCAGCGCATCGGCGCCGTACAGCACCGACACCGGCCCGCGCACGATCTCGATGCGCTCGACCATGTTCATCGGGATGAATTCCAGCCCGGTCAGCTGCTGCTGGGTGCTGCGGAAGGCGATCGGCTGGCCGTCCAGCAAAATCTTGATGGCGCGGCTGGCCGACTGCGCGCCGGCGTTGATGCCGCGTACGCCGAAGTTGTGGTTGAGGCGGTCGTCGCTCTCGACAAAGCCGGCCACGTGGGACAGTGCCTCGGCCAGTGTCTGGTAGCCGTAGCGGGCGATGTCGTCGGCCGTCACCAGCGTGACCACGGCGGGCGTGGCGTGCAGCGGGGTGGCGGTCTTGGTGGCGGTGAGCACCTTGACGTTGCGTAGCTGGTCAAGGCTGAGGTCGAACAATGTGTCGTCGCCGCCGGCGCCATCGGCCGCGGCAGAGGCAGCGGCGAGGGGCAGCAACAGCAGCGCCGCCGCGCAGGCGGACGGCAGCCGCGCCCGGGGCCAGCGCGCCGGTCCGGCCGGGGCCTGGATGCTGCGAAGCTGTGTACTCTCGATCAAGAGTGTTCCCCTTTGTCGCGCGATTTAACAAAGTATTCACCAATTTCCGAACGATCACAAGCTGCAAGCCGGGCGGGGTCGGTGCGCGTTGTGTTTCAAGAACAAGTCGTTGCCGCCGACTGTAAAAAAGATTGCTCCAGGAGCTATTCGGATAAAATCAAGAGGCGTTCCAGCCTTGGAAACATGCGGCGGCGCTACTTGGAGGCAGAGGGCACGATGAAACGACAGGGCACCGTTGCATACCGGATGCTGGCCGTTCTGGCCTGCCAGCTGGCGGCCCTGGCCGGCGTTGCCGTGCGCGCCGAGCAGGCCATGCCCGAGCAGCAGGTCAAGGCTGCCTACATCCTCAACTTCACCCGCTACGCCAGCTGGCCGGCGCCGGCGCTGGCCGATCCGCACGCGCCGCTGGTGGTGTGCATGGTGGGCGCCGGCGCGGCCGACATGGCGCGCCAGTTGCAGAAGCGCGCGGCCGGCAGCCATCCGCTGGAACTGCGTATCGTCAGCCGCATGGAGGAAACCGATCCCTGTCACGCGGTCTACCTGGCGCTGCCCGAACGCAGCCGCCAGAGCGCGTGGCTGACGCGCATGCGCGAGCAGGCCATCCTCACCATCGGCGACTCCGCCTCCTTCCTGGCCGACGGTGGCATGATCAACATGATGCTGGTGGACGGCAGCATCCGTTTTGAAGTCAACCTGACGGCGGCCAAGCATTCCGGCGTCGGCCTCAATCCCCGCATGCTGGCGCTGGCCGAACGCGTGGTCGGCGGAGACGCCAAGTGAGCGCGATCCCGCACCGCTGGAACGACCTGGCCTTGCAGCGCAAGCTGCTGATCGTCGCGTTGTTGACGGCGCTGGCGGCGATGCTGGTGGCGCTGGCGGCGCTCATCGCCTACGACATCAGCGTGGTGCGGGTGCGGCTGGTGCAGGACCTGGCCAGCCGCATGGACCTGGTGTCGCTCAACCTCGACGTCGACCTGAACTTCGGCGACCGCAGTGCCGCCACCCGTACGCTGTCGGCACTGCGCGGCACGCCGGACATCGACAGCGCCTGCCTGTTCGACGCGCGGCACCAGCCGTTCGCCAGCTATGCCCGGCGTGGCGCGGCGCGCTGCGTTTGGCCGGAGGAGATGGCGCCGTCCGGCCACAGCTTCCACGGCGACTTCCTGTCGATGCTGGCGCCGGTGCGCTTCCAGCATGAGGAGGTCGGCTCGCTGCAGGTGGAATATGCCTTGCAGCCGCTGGCCGAACGCCTGAGCAAATATGGCCTGGTGCTGGCGGTGGTGTTGATGACGTTGTTGATCGGCGGCGCGCTGCAGGCGATCGGCCTGCGGCGGCTGGTGACGCAGCCTTTGGTGGCGCTGTCGAAGGTGGCGGACCAGGTCACGCGCGAGCAGCGCTACGACCTGCGCGCGCCGCACTTCTCCAATGACGAGGTGGGGCGGCTGTCGGCGGCCTTCAACACCATGCTGGCCACCGTCGCCGCGCGCGACGCGGCGCTGCGGGTGAGCCAGTCGCTGCTGACCAATATCGCCGACAAGTCCTCGGCGGTCATCTACGTCAAGGATCTTGAAGGGCGCTACCTGATGGTCAACGAGCGGCTGCGCAAGGTGCTGCCGCCAGGCTCGCCCGATCCGATCGGCCACAAGGACGCCGACATCTTCGACGACGACACCGTGCAGGTGATACGCGAGGGCGACCGCCGCGCCCTGGAGTCCGCGCATTCCTACACCTACGAGGAGGGCGTGCCGGATGCCGAGGGCGTGGTGCGCACCTATATCTCGGAAAAATTCTGCCTGCGCGACGACCAGGGCAAGACGTGGGCGATGGGCGGCATCTCGACCGACATCACGGACCGCAAGAAGAACGAGGTGGAGCTGATCCAGTACCGCGACAAATTGGAGGAGTTGGTGCAGCTGCGCACCGCGCAGATGGTGGACGCCAACAAGGACCTGGCCGAATCGCTGGAGACGCTGCGCCACGCACAGGATGAACTGGTGCGCAGCGAGAAGCTGGCGGCGCTGGGATCGCTGGTGGCGGGCGTGGCGCACGAGTTGAATACGCCGATCGGCAACAGCCTGCTGGCGGTCAGCACGCTGATCGACCAGACCCGCGCCTTCACGCGCCTGACCGCCGAGGGCATGAAGCGCTCGACGCTGCAGGCCTTCGTCAACGACGTGGCCAGCGGCGGCGAGATCGTGCTGCGCAACCTGCACCGGGCGGTGGACCTGGTGTCGAGCTTCAAGCAGGTGGCGGTGGACCGCACCACGTCGCAGTGCCGCGAGTTCCAGCTGTGCGACCTGGCCGACGAGATCCTGTTGCTGCTGCTGCCGACGTTTAAGAAGAGCGGCATCACGGTGCGCCATGAAATCCCGCCGACGATACAGATGAAGAGTTATCCGGGGCCGTTCGGGCAGGTGCTCATCAACTTGATCAACAACGGCCTGACGCACGCCTTCGAGGGCCGCTCCGAAGGCGAGATCCTCGTCACCGCCCGCATGATCGACGCCGAGCGGGTGCAGGTGGTCATCAGCGACAACGGCTCCGGCATCGCGCCGGAGAACATGGGCCGCATCTACGACCCGTTCTTCACCACCAAGCTGGGGAAGGGCGGTTCGGGGCTGGGGCTGAACATCGTCTACAACATCGTGTACGGCGTCTTGCGCGGCAAGATCGATGTCGAGAGCGAGCTCGGTGCGGGCACCCGCTTTGTCCTGACGCTGCCCGTCACGAGCTAGCAGGCAGCAGGTTGGCGCAGGGCGTGCCGTTCATGTGGCAGGCCAGGTTGTCGAAGGTGACGGCAGCGATCTCGCGCATCGCCTCGATGGTGAAGAAGCCCTGGTGGCCGGTGACCAGCACGTTGGGGAAGGTCATCAGGCGCTGGAACACGTCGTCGGCGATGATGTCGCTGGAGTGGTCGTGGAAGAACAGGTTGGCCTCCTGCTCGTAGACGTCGATCGCCAGCGCGCCCAGTTGCCGCGACTTGAGCGCCTCGATCACGGCGGCGGTGTCGATCAGCGCGCCGCGCGAGGTGTTGACCAGCATGGCGCCGGGCTTCATGCGCGCCAGGCTGGCGGCGTTGATCATGTGGCGCGTGGCTTCCATCAGCGGGCAATGCAGGGAGACGATGTCCGAGGCGGCCAGCAGTTCATCGAGACTGGCGCGCACTGCCACGCCGTCCAGCTGCGGCGTCGGCGCCGGATCGCTGACCAGCACCGTGCAGCCCAGTCCCTTGAAGATGCGCGCGGCGGCCGTGCCGATCTGGCCGGCGCCGACGATGCCGACCGTTTTCCCGTTCAGCGTCATGCCGAGCAGCCCGTCCAGCGAGAAATTGCCTTCGCGGACGCGCGCGTAGGCGCGGTGCGTGTGGCGGTTGAGCGTCATCGCCAGCGCCAGCGCATGTTCGGCCACCGCTTCCGGCGCGTAGGCCGGCACGCGCGCCATGAACAGGCCGAGGCTCGCGGCGGCGCGCAGGTCGACCTGGTTGAAGCCGGCGCAGCGCAGCAGCACGGCGCGCACACCCAGCGCGTGCAGCGCTTGCAGCACGGCGGCGTCCAGCTGGTCGTTGACGAACACGCAGACGGCGGCGCAGCCTTGCGCCAGCGGCACCGTGTCCAGCGTCAGCGGATCGGAGAAGTAGGCTGCATCGACCGCGTATCGCTGGCGCGCTTCGTCGAGGAAGCGGCGGTCGTAGGGCTGGGCGCTGTAGACGGCGATCTTCACGGTGCTTCGATGTCGGGGACGATGGCCAGCAAATCGGTGACGCCGATGTCGACGCCGGCCTGCGTCAGCAGGGTGGTGACCTGGCCGCGATGGTGGGTCTGGTGGTTGAAGAAGTGCTGCACCAGGCTGCCGAAGTGCTTGCGATACAGGACGCCTGTGAACCTGCGGTATTCGAGCGCTTGCGCCAGGTCGTCCACGCCGACCTGCGGCGCCCATTGCGTGATGATGGCGTCCAGCCGTTGGCGGTGGGCCAGCAACGACGGCAGGTCGTCGCCGTAGCTGTGCGTCATGCTGGTGAGCGGCGGCAGGTCCAGCATGGGCGCCAAGGCGCTGTAGCGGGTCGAATGCCTGGCGAAGCGGGTCAGCCAGATGGTGTCGCCGACCAGCAGGTGGTTCATGGTGCCGAGGATGGAGCCGAAGAAGGCCTTGCGGTCGGCGGCCAGTTCGGCGTGCGGCAGCTGCGCCGTCGTGGCGTACATTTTTTCGTTCATCGAGGCGTTGTAGGCCGCCATCAGCACCGTGGATTCTGGAGTCATTGGGGAAGTAAGCCTGGCTCAGGTTGCAGGTAGATCATCTGGTTGACCGCGTCCAGCGTGCGGCGGCGTTGATCCTCGTCGGGTTTGATCTTGGGCGCCAGCAGCTCGAGCAAGTCGCGGGTGTGCTTGGCGCTGAACGGTACGGTGTAGTCTTCGACCACCTTGTCCATCAGGTATTTGACGGTGCGCGTCGACTGGCTGGCCGATTGTTCCAGCGTGGCCTTGGACAATGCGCCCTCGTCGTACGCCAGCGCGGCGTTGCTGCTGGCGCTGTCGTCGACCGTGATGTAGTTGTAGTTCTGCGTGGCGGGGTCGTTCAGCATTTCCAGTATGCCGCCCGGCTTGATGGGCAGGTGGTAGTTGGCCTTGAGCTGCGATTGCTGTTGCTGCGATATCGAGCGGTCCAACTGGGTGCGGCCTTGCACGCTGGTGGTTTGCGAGGTCTGGTAATCGAAGGTGTCGTGCTCGCCGGGACGCAGCGGATTGGGCGATGTTTCGGTTTGCGTGATCGAGGCGCTGAAATCGGCCAGGCCGGTGAGCATGGCGTGGTCCTGGTCGGTCAGCGAGATCTGCTGCCATGGCGCGGCGGGCGGCTGGCCGTAGTCGCCGTGCATCTGGGTGACGGCGTCCTTGAACAGGCCGGCCAGCGCGGCGTCGCCGTGGCCGCGCGCGGCGGCCTGGTCGAACTGGTGCAGGTAGTTGTTCAGCGCCTTGGCTTGCTGCTCCTTGCCGCCCCAGCTTGCGGGCTGGCTCAGGTCCACGCTGATCTTCGCTTCACCGGCCGGGCCGTTGAAGCGCACCGTGCGCTGCTTGGCGTCGGCGTGGAAGTCCAGTTGCTGTGTGTCGGTTTCGTTCAGCTTGAGCGTCGAGCGCAGGTCCACCGAGGACAGTACCGACGGGTCGAACCCGGTCAGGCCGGCCAGGTCGATTTTCGGCGGCACGGCGGCCAGGCCGTCGATTGCCTTTTGAAATGCGCCCGAGAGTCCGGCCAGCGCTTTACGTTCATCGTCACTGAGCTTGCCGCTGCTTTGCACCTGCACGGCGATGCCGTTGTCAGAGCTGTCCAGCGCCAGGGTGACCTTGACGCCGCTCCTGGTGGTGACGGTGAGGCCGGCCTGGTTGTCGCCGAGACGATGCAGCGGCGGCAGCTTGGAGTACAGCAGCGCGTCGTAGGTGCCGGTGTCCAGATCCTGCGGTACTTGCTGCAGCGATTGCGAGAAATTGGTGTCGTCGGTCTTGAAGCGTTCCAGCAGGGCGGCGCCCAGGTTCTTGAAGCTGCTGGCAGACGGCAGGTAGTTGTAGTTGCGGGCGATGAGGGCGGACACGGCGTCCTTGCCGCTGCGTTCCCAAACCAGCGGCAGCGGCGCGCGCGCAACGCCATCGACAGCCTGCGCGCCGGCGCCGCTGAGCCGCACCACGGAAGCGGGCGTGGGAGCGGCCGTGGCGCCGGCGGCGGCCGCGTTGGCGGCCGCAATGCCGGGCGCCTCCGCCGTCGCTGGCGGAGGCGTTGCCGGGATGTTTTTGCTTAACGAAGTTAAGGTTGTCATCACCGCATTATACGGCGATTACACCTCACGACAGCTTCACTGGCGGCTGAATTTTCGCCCGCAGCCAGTCGACCAGCGCCTGGGTGGCCACGCGCGCGGTGCCGTGCAGGTTGAGCAGGTGCTTCTGGTACAGCAGCTGATACAGCAGGCTCGCCGTGGCGCCTGCCACGCGGATGCTCTTGCCGGTGATGGCGCCGGTCAGCACGCCCACCGCCGTCTGCGGCCCCAGCGAAACCAGCGAGCCATAGTCGTGGTAGCGGAAGTCCGGACGCGGCGTGCCGTTGCGGCGGGCCAGCAGGTCGGCCAGGAACATGGCCTGCTGGTGCGCCACCTGCGCGCGCGGCGGCGCGACGCCCTTGATCGGGCAGACGTAGCTGGCGCAGTCTCCCAGTGCGTACACCTGGCTGTCGTTGGCCGAGCACAGGCTGGCATCCACAATAATCTGGCGCAGATTGTTGACCGACAGTCCAAAAGTCGCGCACAGTTGCGGCGCTTCCACGCCGGCCGCCCACAAGGTCAGGTCGGCGCGGTGGACGTTGCCGGCTGCGTCGATCACGGCGTCGTGCGTGACCTCGGCGACGGCGGTGCCGGTCAATACTTCGATGCCGAGCGCGCGCAGTTCACGCGCGGCGCGGTTGGCCTGCTGCGGATGCAGTTGCGGCAGCAGGTGCTGGCCGCGCTCGATCACGCTGATGCGGATATCGGTTTCCGGGTCCAGCGTGTGCACGCGGTACGCGGCCAGCGCGCGGGCGCTGTTGCTCAGCTCCGCCGCCAGTTCGACGCCGGTGGCGCCGCCGCCGACGATGACCACGTTCACCTGGGTCTTCTGCTCGCCGGCCTTGATGCAGGCGTCGAGGAAGCGGCGGCGGAAGGACTCGGCGTCGTCCACGTTGTCGAGCGTGAGCGCGTGTTCGGCGGCGCCGGGCACGTTGTAGAAATTGGTGATGGCGCCCAGTGCCAGTACCAGCTTGTCGTAGGTGATGGTGCGGCATACGCCGTCGCTGCCGTTGCCCGCGTTGAAGCCGCCCCTCGGCGCCAGCGTGACGGTTTGGTGGGCGCGGTCCATGCACAGCACTTCGCCCTGCACGAATTCGAAATCATGCTCGACCGCCTGGGCGGGGAAGGACAGCTCCTCCACGCGGGGATCGCATTTGCCGGAAGCGACCGTGTGCAGCAGGGGCTTCCAGAAGTGGCCGGGATAGCGGTCTACCAGCAGGATGCGGGCGCGCTTGCTGGCGCCGAGGGTGTCGCCCAAGCGGGTTGCGAGCTCGAGTCCGCCCGCACCGCCTCCTACGATGACGATGGTTTCCATGATGCGCCTCCAGATAGTTAAAAAATCTGTGCTGCGGCTCTGCGGCCGCGTCGCCTTATGCGGCCAGTTCGTGCTTGGCGCGCTGGTCGGGCGTGTAGGGACTTGAACGCAGCTCGCGCAGCGCGTCGTAGGTGATGAACTGGCGTGGACGCACCACGTCGTTGCCGTAGGGGGCGACGGAGACGGTCCACAGGCCAGCCTCCTCGGCGGCGCGCAGGCCCGGCACGGCGGTGTCGATGGCGATCGCGTCCTGCGGCGACACGCTCATGGCGTTGAGGGCGCGGGCATATGGGCCGGTGCCTGCGGGGCCGTCGAAATTGGCGCCGCCGGTGACCACCGCGAACAGGCTGTTGACGTCGGCGTTGAAGCAGCCGCTCAGCAGCGCCGAGGTGGCGGGCGCCGGCAGGTCGGTCAGCACGCAGATCTTGCAGCCGTCATTGAGCGCGTCGTCGATCAGGGCCAGCGCGGCCGGCAGGGCCTTGGGCGGCCGCGCGCTGATCGCCTGGTGGAACTGGCGGTGCTTGTCGGCGAACAGTTCGGCCACGCGGGCCTTGTCGCGCGAGAGCGGCTCGCAGGCGATGGCGGAACCGATGGCGCGGGCGTATCCGTGGGTGGCGGCTGCTGCGCGCAGCGCGGGCAGCGTCCAGCGTAGCGACAGGCCGGCGTTGGCGAACGCCGCGTTGCAGGCTGCAAGGTGCAGCGCTTCGGTGTCGAACAGTACGCCGTCCAGGCCCAGGAAGATCACGTCGATGCTCATGTCGGTCTCGCTTAAAACGATGTCAGATGATTATGAATATACGGGTACAATGAACAAAAGAAAAATTAAACATATTCGATAATTGATAAGGAATAGCTTATGTATCCAGCCAGCTTCCGTCAGCTACAGGCGCTGATACTGGTGGCGCGCCACGAAAGCGTGTCGCGCGCGGCGGACGCGCTGCACGTGACGCAGCCTGCGGTTTCGTTGCAAATCCGCACACTGGAGGAGATCGCCGGCATTCCGCTGACGCGCAAGGTGGGCCGCAATATCCAGCTGACCGCCGCGGGCGAGGTGATGGTGGAGTTCTCCGAGCGCATCCTGCGCCTGTGGGAGCAGGCCAGCGACGAGCTGGCGGCGCTGCAGGGCGTCACCAGCGGCACGCTGCGCATCGGCGCGGTGACGACGGCGGAGCACTTGCTGCCGCCGTTGCTGGTGCCGTTCACGATGAAGCGGCCCGACGTGCGCCTCAAGCTGCAGGTGGGGAACCGGGCGGAGATCGTGCAGATGCTGGCGCGGCACGAGATCGAGCTGGCCATCATGGGCACGCCGCCGCGCGAGCTGCGCACCAATGCCGCCAAGTTCGCGCGCCATCCGATGGCGTTCGTGGCCAGCCCCGCGCATCCGCTGATGAAGAAGAAAAAGATCACGCTCAACGACGTGATGGCCGCCAACCTGCTGGTGCGCGAGCGCGGCTCGGGCACGCGCACGGCGGTGGAGAAGCTGCTGCGCGAGGCGGGACATCCGCTGGAATTCGGTTCCGAGGTGTCGAGCAACGAGGCGATCAAGCGCATGGTGTCGGCGGGGCTGGGGCTGGGCTTCCTGTCGGTGCATGCGTGCGGCCTGGAGTTCGAGGCCGGCCTGCTGGCGGTGCTGCCGATGCACGGGAGCCCGGTGGAGGCGGACTGGCACATCATGCACCTGAGCGGCCAGCCGATTCCCAAGGTGGCGGCGGCGTTCCAGGATTTCGTGATCGAGAACGGCCAGGACCTGGTGCGGCGCGAGCTGGAAAGCTTCTACAAGCTGCTGGGCCGCCAGGGCAAGCGGGGGCGGGTCGTATAGGTGGAATGACCAACACACTTGCGTGTACTGTTTGCTGAAGTGTACCGGTACACTTGGGAGTGGCTCCAATACCATGAGTCTTCCTTTCTGCTACCGGATAAGCCCATGTCGCTCGATTTGCTGCTCCCTTTGTGTACCTTCGCCACCATCACCACGATCACGCCGGGACCGAACAACGCCATGATGCTGGCCTCGGGCCTGAACTACGGCTTTACGCGCTCGCTGCCGCATCTGTTCGGCATCTGCTGCGGTTTTGCATTCATGATCTTCGCCACCGGTGTGGGCCTGCACGCCGTGTTCGACCAGGTGCCGATGCTGCAGGTGATCCTGAAGTACGCCGGTGCGTTGTACCTGCTGTGGCTGGCGTGGAAGCTGGCGCATGCGGCGCCCATGAGCGCCGAGCAGGCCGGCCTGTCCAAGCCGATGAGTTTTTTCGGCGCGGCGGCCTTCCAGTGGATTAATCCCAAGTGCTGGGTGATGGCGGTCGGCGCATTGACCACTTATCTGCCGCCGGGCTTCAAGGCGCTGGATGTGGCGGTTCTGGCGAGCGTGTTCGGCCTGATCGGCATCTTCTGCGTCGGCTCGTGGGCGCTGTTCGGCGTGGCCATGCGGCGCGTGCTGCAGGATGCGCGCTCGGTGCGTATCTTCAACCTGGTGATGGCGTTGCTGTTGGTCGGCAGCCTTTATCCTATCCTGCTAACATGACGCTTTAACGTCTTTCAAGGAATGCCGATGTCGCGTCACATTGTCTCCACGCTGTTGTTGTGCGCTCCGTTGATGGCCTTCGCCGCCACCACCGTGCCGTCGGACCTGATGCGCCCGGTGCCGGAGGAGGCCGCGCGCGGCTATGCCGTCAACTGGCTGCTGAAGATCGAGCTGGAGTCGGAGCAGTTGAACGACATCGAGCCGTGCCGCAAGGTGCTGGCCGAACGCGGTTTCCTGCCGACCCTGTCGAAGACGGCCAGCTCCGCCATGCCGCAGTTGCATTTCAAGATCGCCGGCACCAAGCAGTATGAGCAGGCCGATGCCGACGCCGATGCGGCGCTGGCGGCGATACAGCATGCGGCCTGTCCCGCCGTGCTGACCTGGACGGTCGAGTCCAAGCACCGCCCGGTGCGCTAGGCCGGGCGCTTACGGCAGCCGCAAGGCGTGCAGCTCGGCGCGGATCGCGTCCTGGTCCGGCGGTTGTGTGGCCTGCAGCGCCTGCAGGTAGCCGCGCGCGAACTGGATGGTGGGCGCCGCCGTGTCGTTGTCCTGGGCCAGTTCCCGCAGCAGCCGGTCGGCGACAACCAGGTCGTTGTGCCGGCCCAGTTCTTCCTGCACGGCGGATAGGGTCTTCAGATAGCCGCGCGGACCCTTGCCGTGGTAGAGCGATTGGAAGAACTCCAGCGCGTACCTGGCCCGCTTGGCGGCGATGCGCGTGCGGTGGATCGTGTCCGGCTCGCCTTCGTTCATGCGGCGCGAGCGTTTGAGCAGCTTCTTGTGCAGGCGCTGCATGATGCGCTTGGCGAAATCGGTGGCCGGTTCGTCGGCACCGTCGACCGGTTGCTGCATCCACAATCCCATCGCCAGCAGCAATCGCGTGTAGCGTTGCGAGAGCAGCGCCTGCGCCGCCGCGTGGCGCTTGTCTTGCGCCGATTTGAGCGCCAGCGCTTGCAAATCCATGACGCCGTTGCGGCTGCCGGGGTGGGCCTGGATGTGCGCCAGCGTGGAGGCCAGCAGCACATCCCAGTCGCGCGCCGCGCCCAGTTCCGAGCCGAGCCAGCGGATGTCTGCCAGGATCTCGGGCGGGCAGGGCGCGAGCGGTTCGAACAGCTTGAGCGCCGAACGCAGGCGGCGTACGCCCACGCGCATCTGGTGCAGGGTTTCGGCGTCGTCGCCTTCGATGACGGCGTTTTCGTTGCGCTGGATGTGTTGCAGGCAGTTGTTGAGGATGGCCAGCCGCGCTTCGGCGGCGGTGGCGTCCGGCGCCAGCTGGACGGCGGTCGCGCGCACGGGCACGGTGCCGGTCTGGCGGCACAGCATGTAGCCGCGCTCGGCCTTGTTGGTGTTGCTGAGGCGCTGGGGAATGTGCTCCTGCAGTTGCAGCGCGAAGGCGAACAGGCTGGCCGGGTCGCCGTCCTTCAGTTCCAGTTCGATTTCGTTGACCGGTACCTGCCGGCCGTGGCGCTCGATGTGGCCGTGGTCGAGCACCAGCTCGATCTGGTTGCCGTCCACTTCCAGGTCCCAGGTGTGGCGCTGCACCGCCACCACGAACAGCGGCTCCAGCCGGGCCTTCAGGTTGTCGGCAGCCAGCACTTGCAGCCATTGCGGATCGTCGCCGATCAGCTTGCGCAACTTGCCCAGGCGCGGCCAGGGACGGTCCACCGGGCCTTCCCATTCGTTGCGCTGGTGCAGGCCGCTTTGCACGCTGCCGCCGGCCTTCATCGTTTGTATCCAGACGCCGTCGACCTTGCGCACGCGCAGGCCGGCGCCGTGGCGCAGCAGGTGCAGGTCCGGCGTGTCGAAGTAGCGGGCCGACAGTTGCTGCGAGCGGACCGGGGTGCGCGCGTGCGCGGCGATCAGCGGGTGCCGCAGCAGCTTGTCGTTGTCGGCCGGCGAGAGCAAGAGTTTGAGTTCGACTTCCATGGGTCTAGTGTAGATGAAAAGCCGGATCGCGCGGCGCGCGCCTGTGCCGGTGTTGATCGATATCGCTTCTACGTCGGTTTCGGCAGATTCCGCAGAACTTCCGCCCAGGCGGGCACGGCGTCACGCCAGAAGGCGTCGATGCTGTCGGCTTGCAGCTCCATGCCGAGGAAGCGGGCGGCGGGCAGCATAGCGTCCTGCAACAGCTGTTGCGGCGCGGCGCCGTTGTCGAAGGCCTGGGCGCCGGTCTGCTTTGACAGTTTCTCGCCCAGCTCGTTGACCACCACCGGCACGTGCAGATAGCTTGGGCGCGGCAGGCCCAGCACCTGTTGCAGGTAGAGCTGGCGCGGCGTGGAGTCGAGCAGGTCGGCGCCGCGCACGATGTCGGTGACGCCCTGGGCGCCGTCGTCCACCACCACGGCCAGCTGGTAGGCCCAGAAGCCGTCGGCGCGCTTGATGACGAAGTCGCCCACGTCGTCGGTCAGGTCCTGGCTGACGGGGCCGGCCCAGCGGTCGTCGAATTGCAGCACGCAGTGCGGCGACTGCGGCACTTTCAGGCGCAGCGCGCGGGCGCTCTTGCCGGGCGCGAGGCCGTGGCGGCAGGTGCCGGGATATATCAGCGCTTGTGCCTGGCGGCCGGTCAGGCTCAGTTGCGAATCGGCGATTTCCTTGCGCGAGCAGCCGCAGGGATAGACCAGCTCGCCCAACTGCTGCAAGGCTTGCTGATACAGGTCGGTGCGCTGGCTTTGCCAGGTGACGTCGCCGTCCCAGTGCATGCCGCAGCGGCGCAGCGAGGCCAGGATGTGCTGGTCCGCGCCGGCCACGTTGCGGTCGCCGTCGACGTCCTCGATGCGCACCAGCCACTGGCCGTGGTGGACTTTGGCGTCGAGATAGCTGGCGATGGCGGCCACCAGCGAGCCGATATGCAGGGGGCCGGTGGGGGAGGGGGCGAAGCGGCCGATGTAGGGAGTGCGGTCAGTCATGCCGCCATTTTAGCGTGGCTATCGCATACAATGTACGCGCGGCAAATTTGATGGACCGCGACCACCTCTTACGTCTCCAGGAAATCATGCAAAAAATGACCCCCTCCTTTGTTGCCTCCGCCTTGGTCATCAGCCTGGCGCTGGCATTCCCTGCCCACGCCGATAGCGCCAAGAACGCCGCCGTCGTGAAGGAAGCTCCGCTGCGCGCCCACCTCGCTTTCCTCGCCAGCGATGTGCTGGAAGGCCGTGGCACCGGCCAGCGCGGCGCCGACCTGACCGTTGCTTATCTGGAAACGCAGGCGCTGGCGCTGGGCCTGAAGCCGGGCAACGGCGACAGCTATCGCCAGGCGGTGCAGATCGCCGGCGTCAAGACGCAGCCGGCCGAGAGCACGCTGAAACTGGAAGCGGGTGGCCAGGCGCTGCCGATCAGCTTTGGCAAGGACTGGGTGTTCGCGCCGGGCGATGCGACCGCGTCGCACAGCTTCAATGCGGACCTGGTGTTCGTCGGCTACGGTATCACCGCGCCGGATGAGCAGTGGAACGATTACAAGGGCATGGACCTCAAGGGCAAGATCCTGGTGATGATGGTTAATGATCCGCAGCCGACCGCGGCGCAGCCGAACCGCTTCAACGGCAAGGGCCTGACCTACTACGGCCGTTGGACCTACAAGTTCGAGGAAGCCAAGCGCCAGGGCGCCGCCGGCGTGCTGCTGATTCACACCACGCCGACCGCGTCGTATGGCTGGAGCGTGATCCAGAACAGCTGGTCGGGCGTGGAGCGCTTCCAGTTGGCGTCTGGCACGCTGGGCACGCAGCTGCAGGGCTGGATGACCGACGACACGGCGCGCGCGCTGTTCAAGGCGGCCGGCCAGGATATCGACGCGCTGCGCACCGCCGCTGAAAACAAGGATTTCAAGCCTGTGCCGCTGGCCGCCAAGCTGAGCGGCGAGATGAAGGCCGCCGTGCGCAAGGTCGAGCAGTTCAACGTGGCTGCGGTGGTGCCGGGTACGGATCCGAAGCTGAAGGATGAAGTGGTGATCTACAGCGCGCACTGGGATCACTTGGGCAAGCAGGGCGATACTGGCGATACCATCTTCAACGGTGCGGTCGACAATGCCTCCGGCTCGGCGGCCTTGCTGGCGATGGCGCAGGAAGCGGTGCGCGCACCGGCCAAGCGCAGCCAGATGTTCCTGTGGGTGGCTGCGGAAGAGCAAGGCTTGCTGGGCAGCGCGGCATATGCGGCCGCGCCGCTGTGGCCGCTGGCGAAGACCGCCGCCAACCTGAACCTGGATAGCTTGAACTTCGTCGGCGCCACGCGCGACATCGGCACGCAGGGCAGCGAGCGCACCGAGCTGGGCAAGATGGCCGAGACGGCGGCCAAGGCCATGGGCATGCACATCGCCGAAGCGGAGCCTGATCTGGCGGGCGGCTACTTCCGCAGCGACCACTTCAACTTCGCCAAGAACGGCGTGCCGGCGTTCTCGATCGAATCGGGCCGCGAGTATGTGAAGGATCCGGTTGGTTCGAAAGCCAAGGCCGCAGCTTACGACAAGCGCTACCATCAAGTGACCGATGAGTACGATGCGAGCTGGGATCTGTCGGGCATGGTGCAGACCGCGCAATACACGCTGAACCTGGGCCGCCTGATCGCCAACGGCGCCAAGCTGCCGGAATGGAAAGCCGGCGACGCCTTCGCCAAGCCGCGCAACGCCAAGTAATCCACTACGGCATCAGCCACACACCAAGCAGCCTTCGGGCTGCTTTTTTGTTGATACAGCCCACAGGGGGCGTCCGCCATGTCCGTTAGATTTAAGCATTGACCTGGTTTGGTGTATCAACAAAAATGAGCTATCAACTCCAACACTATATTTCACCGACTGGCCACGATTCGTTTGGCGAATGGTTAGGCAAATTACGTGATTGGAAGGCGAAGAGCGGCATCATGCAGCGTTTGAACCGTGCCGCAGATGGTAATTTTGGTGACCACCGATATTGCCGTGATGGCGTCTGGGAACTTCGCGTAAACGTAGGTGCGGGCTATCGCGTTTACTATGCGCTGGCTGGCAGCGACATCATCTTGCTTCTGGTCGGAGGGAGTAAGGCCACGCAGGCGAATGATATCGCGCGTGCCTGTGACAATTGGAATGATTGGCGACGGAGGACTCGAAAATGAGAGACAGGGCAGACAGACCGCATGACGAGGCGATGGCGGAATTGTTCCGTGATGATCCAGAATTTGCGGCGTATGCGCTTTGCGATGTGCTTGCTGATGGTGATGAACGGGATCTGACCCTGCTGTTGCCACAGCTGGAAGAAGCATTCAGTGCGGTTTGGTCGCGGGTGCCGGATCTGTCGAGCCGGCTGCGGAAGTTTTGTTCCAGCTCGGATCAGCTGCGCTGGACACCCGGTATGGCTGATGGCTGGTATTGTGTACCTGCGGAAAATGGTTTCAATGTTTATCATCAGGCCCGTGGCCTGCAGGAACGATTTATACAGTTTTCATCTGAGAAAGATGCGATGCTGTTCGTGCTGAAGGCCGCGTTTCCCAAGCGGTGATTTTCAAGTTGGGTTAACTGGGGGCATATCCTAATGTCAGACTGAAGTACGCCATTAAATTGGTAGTTGTGTCGATGCGACGGTGAAATTCTTATTACGAAACGGTAAGTTCTTATTGCCGATTTTTCATGCCATGATGCTATCTTTGATTTCTTGGGATGCCATGTTCATGAAGCGATTTGGTTGGGTGCTGTGTCTGGCATTGGCGGGGTGCGGCGGGCCGGAGGTGATCGTGGCGCGCGGCACTGGAACGCAGCAGGCGATCGAGAAAAAATCGCTGGCGATTGTTTTCAACGGCAAGACCGCCACCGGCTGGAGCAAGCATCAACGCGGCACCGGTCTGGAGAAGCCGATGATCACCGAGGAGGAAAAGCAGGCCGCCGCAGTGCGCTGCAAGGACCTTGGCACCAGCATGGCAAATAACCTGCGACCGATGACGCAGCAGCAGTTGGCGCCTTACCTGGCCACCAGCGACAAGGAATTCCATAACGCGCTGACCGTGGAGATCAACCGCATCTCCGCCGACACCGACGGCTCCGCCGATATCGTCGCCACCATTTATTACGGCGCGCGCGGCAATGAAAAGCCGGGCTGGTCGCGCATCATCCACATCCAGGCCAGCCGCTTCAGCACCGGCGAATCCGTCAGCCGCGAACTGGCCGACGCCACGCTGGCCCAGCTGAAGGCCAGCGCCCTGATTCAGTGATGGAAGGCCATCGTGATCGAGGTGCCGGTCAGGTCGATGCCCTTGATCGAGATGCTGCCGAAGCTGGCGCCTTCGGTGCCTTTCACACGGATGTTGTTGAAGTTGATCTCGCCGATCGACGACGGTAGATTCAGCGTCAACGAGCCGTCCTTGTTGATCGTGGCGGTGGCCTTGTTTGGATCGTAGACGACGTTCTTCATGCTGGTGTCCGCCTCCAGGAAACCCAGCACCGGATTGAGCAGCTTGGCCATGTCGCCCACCACTTCCAGCCCGTTGTTCCTGGTCTGCTTGACGGCCTGGATCAGCTCGTCGCTGAGGCCCTGGGCCGAGGTGTCGCCCAGTTCTTCTTCGCTCAAGGCTTGCAGGCCCGGCCGCTCCTTGATCTGCAGGCCGCGCTGGTCCTTGCTCAGCACCACCGGCGTGCCCACCGCCAGCGACGGCAGCGCTTGCGCGGCGTAGGTTTCCAGCGGCGCCAGCAGCGAGGTGGCGATGGCGGCGGCCATCCGCAGACGGCGTTGTTTGCGCAGCGCTTCTTCGATGTGCTGCTGCGTGATCAGGTTGAGCTCGGCGAAGATGTCGCCCAGCCGCTGCCCGGTCGTCCGTTGCAGCTCGATCGCGGCCGCCAGTTGTTCTTCGGTGATCAGCTTCTGCTTGACCAGCAGCTGACCCAGCATCGACTTGCTTTGATTACTCGATAACCATCCCATCGCCCCGTCTCCTTGTTATTGTTATGCCGTTTTGTGCGGCGTGGTGGCGCGCATCGATTCGGGCTCGGGGCCCGATTGATGCGCCATGTGCACGATGTCCGACGGCGCCATGCCGAACCAGCGCTTGCAGGCCCGGTAGAATGCGCTCGGTTCCGAAAAGCCCAGCTGGAAGCTCAGCATCTTCAGCGACAGTTCGCCGCAGCTGAGTGATTGCCGCGCCAGCTCGCGGCGGGTGTCGTCGACCAGGTTGGTGAAGCTGGTGCCTTCCTCGGCCAGCCGCCGTTGCAAGGTGCGCTCGCTCATCATCAGCTGGGCGGCGACGTCGTCGCGGTGCGGCGGGCCCTTGGGCAACAGGCTCGCCAGCAGGCCCTGCACCTTGGCGCTGAAGGTCGGCGGTTCGGCGCGCGCCAGCGAGGCCAGCACGCGTTCGCCGCTGCCGGGCACCAGCGGCGGGTTGGCCGGCAAGGCCATCACCAGGTCGGTGTCGGAAAATTCCATGACGTTGTGCGGCATCGAGAACTTGACCGGGCAGCCGAAGGTCTCTTCGTACACGTGGGCGTTGGCCGGTTCGGCGAAGGTGTATTCCACCACCACCGGCGCGATGTCGTCGCGGCCGGCGGCGCAGCGCAGCGAACGCAGCAGCACGCACCAGACAAAGTCGTAGCGCTGCTGCGGCACGTTGCGCTGCGCGCCCGGCAGCAGCAGGCCGACGCGGGTGTGGCCGTGGCAGCGCTCGATCGAGCTTTGCACCGTCGGCGACACCAGCATGATGTGGCCCATCACGCCCAGCCAGCCGAGCCGGTGCGGCGAGGAGATCTTCAGGCCGATCAGCGGATCGCCGGATTTTTCCACCACCAGTTCCCACAGGTGGCTCAGTTTGTCGGACAAGGTGAGGGCGTCGCAGGCGAGGCCGTCCCCTTCGTCCAGGCCGGCTTGCGCGAACAGCGCTTCCGCTTCCACGCCGGAGTGGTGCAGGCGCGATTTGACGCCGCGCACCAGATGCAGGGCGGAGGAGTAGGTCATGGCGTGACCGCGGCGCGCAGACGCAGGCCGATCTTCTCTTTCAGGCCTTGCAGTTTCGGATCGATCACGGCGCGGGTGTCGGCCGCCACGCCTTCGCCCAGCGTCTTCTGCATTTCCGGCAGCATGGCCTCGAACTTCTTCTTGACCGGCGACTCCAGGATGGCGATCAGTTGCTTGAGCTCTTCCTCGGTGTAGCGCTCGGCCAGCAGCGGGGCGATGGTGGTCGGGATCAGCTTGTCGGCGCTGCCCTTGGTGATGGGCGTGGCGTCGGCCATGAACTGCTTGGCCTCGCCAACGATGTCGTTCATGGCGGCGTCGCGCTTGTCGGGCGCGGCGCGGCCTTGCAGCATGGCGCGGGCCTGTTGCACCGCGTCGGCCACCGGCGCCTGCAGCATCTGCTGGCCGATGTTGTCCGGGTTCCACAGCTTCAGCACCTTGTCGACCAGCGCCTGCTTGGCCGGCGGCACCGGCGCGGCGCAGGCGCCGGCAGAGATGAGCGCCAGCAGCAACAGGCCGCGCTTGCAATGGATAGTGATGGGTGTCTTCATGGTGTGCTCCTCAAAAAATCAGAAACGCTTGTTGATCTCGAAACCAAAATAGCGCACGTGAATGTCGCCCTTGACGTTCTGGCCGGCATACGGGTTGTAGATGATGTTCAGGAAGTTGCTGCAGTTCAGGTTGCAGTCGGTGTTGGCCGGCACGTCGTACTTGCCGGTCATGTAGGAGGCGGTGACGCTGACCTCGGTGTTCTTGCTGAACCTGTAGCTCAGGCCGGTGCTCAGCAGCTTGGTGTTGGGCAGCGGCGCCAGCAGGTCGAGCTTGTTGTTCGGGATCGAGGTCTTGCGCGGCTCGTAGCCGAAGCGCAGCGCCAGCCGTTCCATCGGGAACAGTTGCAGGCCGTAGGCCATGTTGACCACGCTCTTGTAGCCGCGCGGGATGACCAGCTTGCCCGAGTCCGGGATGCCGTACAGCCGCGCCACCTCCAGCAGCTTGATGCTCTGGTCGAACTGGAAGCGCAGCGCGTCCCACTCGCTCCAGCGGGCATAGCTGGCGTCGACGTTGAGCTGGACGTAGCGGACCGGCTTGAGCTTGATCCCCACCTGCAGGTGCGAGGGGAAGGGGATGATGGCGCTCATGTTGCCCTTCTGCGTGGCCGGGATCGAGGTCGGGAAGCCCAGCACGGCGCCGGCGATCGGCCCCAGCAGCGAGGCGTTCATGCCGCGCACGAAGTTGCGCAGCATCGGCTCGGTGTCGAAGCGGTAGTTGCCGGTGTAGTGGGTCTTGGAGCCGCCCTGGTACACAGCCCCCAGCGCCAGCCATGGCCGCGGTTCCCACAGTACGCCGAGGTTGAGGGTGGGGTCGAACGGGGCCGTCAGTTCCAGCCGCATGTTGGCGGCCTTCTTGAACGGGCTGACCATGCCGTCCTTGCCGCCGCCGCACACGCCGAAGCCGAGCACGTCGATGATGTTGCCGCCGTCCTCCGGGCACCAGCCTTTCTGTAGCTGGCCGAACACGCCCAGCAGCTCATTCGGGAAGCGCATATTGGTGTCGACCACGAAGGCGGCGTGGGCGATGGGGACGGCCACGCCGAAGCGCAGCGTGTCCGAATACTTGTAGCCGACCGACGGCGACAAATAGACCAGGCGCTGGATCTGCTCCTGCCGGCCCTGGTACTGGCCGGGATCGTTGGGATCGGTGGTGCGGTCCAGGCTCATGGCTTGCGCCATGTAGCTGTCGGTGGCGAAGGTCCATGGCGAGCCGGCCTTGTTCCAGTACATGCCGATGCCGGGCACGGCCACCGCCGGCAGGCGCCAGCCGGGCATGCCGTAGCCGGGCACGTACATCACCTGGCGCACCGGGCCGGTGTGGGTGTTGGAGAGCGGGTCGTCCTTCCAGCCGCCGATGTCGAAGTTCGGGCCGGGCGTGAAGCTGGCCGCGGTGCGGATCGAGGCCACGAAGTTGTGGATGCTCTCGCCGTCGCCGGTCAGGCGCGCCAGGCCGGCGGGGTTGAAGTGGATCGAGGCGACGCCGGGCGGATCGGCGGTCACGGCATTACCGAGCGACATGGCGACCACGCTGGTGGTCAGGTTCTCGGTCAGCGCGGCGTGCGCCGGCAGCGGGCACAGCGTGGTGCAAGCGGCCGCAACGGCGGCCGCCAGCAGGCGCCGCTGCGCGAAGGCTGGAGGGGACGGGTTCATGAAGAGATCGGGCCGGTCAGAAGTTGAGCGGGATGTTCATGCCGACCGTCATGTTCGGCGAATCCGGCGTCAGGCCGATGCCGACCGACAGGTTGACCGTGGTCTTGGGCGAGATGCGGTAGCCCAGGCCCATGTTGAGGATGCTGGAGGTCTGCATGTGGGTCTTGGCTTCCAGGCCGTCGGCAAAGCGCAGCTTGGACCCGGCCGAGATCGCCTCCTGGAAGGAGATCGTGGTGGAGATGCCGTACGACAGCGCGTACGCGAAGCCCATGCCGAAGCCGATGGTGTTGCCGGGCTGGACGCGGGTGAGCACGCGCGTGCCGTTGACCTGCCACAGGTTCTTGGCCGGCAGGCTGGCGGTGAAGTTGAGCGAGCCGAACAGCGCGACCGGGTCGACGATCTTGTTGACGTTCAGGCCGGCCGAGAAGGCGCCGACGCCGCTGCCGGTGGCCTCGCCGCTGCCGGCGATGATCTTGAACGGGCTGCGGCCGGTCGGCAGGCGCACGTTGCTGGTGACGGTCAGGTTGGGCGTGTCGCGGTGCGCCTCGAACGGCTGCCAGCGGGCGCCGACCGACAGGTCGCCCAGCGAGTTGGAGACGCCATTGGACAGGTTGTTGTCCGAGTAGCGCGAGATCAGGGGCAGGGTGACGTTGCCGGTCAGGTTGTCGAGCACGCCGTAGTCGGCCGAGAAGGTGTTGGTGATGCTGTGCGAGCTGGTGTTCTCGATGTTGAACAGCGTGGTGCTGCCGTTGGCCAGGTCGGTGACGATGCGCTCCTCGCCGACGTAGGAATAGGTGAGGTCGTAGGTGACGGCCAGCTGGTTGCGGCGGATCAGCGAGTATTGCTTGTCGACGGCGGTCAGGGTCTGCTTGAGCAGCGCGCTCTGGTCGCCTTCGCCTTCCTTCTTGGCCAGCGCGTCGCGGGCGGCGTCGGCGCTGGCGGGGGCGGCCGGTGGAGTCTGCGTGGCCGGCGGGGTCTGTTGCGCGGTCTGTTGCGCGGCGGCGGGCAGCGCCAGCAGGGCGGCGGCAATGGCTGCGGCGATAGGCAGGGTACGGAAAATCATCGTGGTCATCCTTGAGAGAGTGGGCGCTGCTTGGGGTTAATTGCGATGCATCCAGGTGCCGGCGGCGCCCGAATTGACGGCGCGCAGCAACAGCTGGGCCGAGTTGGACAGGCCGTCCTGCCGGCCCTTGCCGGTGACGCGGTCCATGTCGGCCACGCCCAGTTCCTGATCGGACAGCGCCAGCTGCCCCACCGGTTTCTGGTCCTTGGCCGGGGAGATGATGAACAGGGTGTTCTTGTCCCACCAGCGCGCGAATTCCTCGACCGAGAACACGATGTTGCCGGCCGACGGATCGGCGATGAAGACCACGCCGTCGCGGATGCCGCGCAACACCACGAAGTGCTTGGAGCCTGCGTAGTCGATCGGCACGATGGCCGGTTCCTCCAGCGTCAGCAGGTCCTTGATCTCGGCCTTGAAGCCGGCGCCGGACAGGCCCAGCGAGCCGACGTAGCGCTTCATGTCCAGCAGCGAGAAGCCGCGCCGCTCGATGATCTTTTCCTTCTCGCCCTTGTCGAGCATGCCTTCCATGGCCTGCTGCTCGTTGACCATCACGCCCAGGTGGTAGTTGAGGATGGTGACCAGCGCGGCCGAGCCGCAGCTGAAGTCGAAGGCCTGGCGGACGATGTGCTTGTACTTGAGCTCGGAGAACGGCTCCACCGCCACCGACTGCACATAGGCGCCGCCGCCGAGCATGGTCTGCGGCATCTCGTACTGGCCCTTGGGGCGGTCTTGCGGTTCGTGGCGGGACATGAAGCCGGCGCCGCCGATGGCGGCGGCGAGGACGGTCAGCAGGATCATCAGCATGGCGTCAGCCCTCGCGCGCGGGGCGCGCTACGCGCAAGAGCGCGCCCTTGCGCGCGCGATAGAAATGCTGCCGGCACTGGCGGGAAAAACTGCGGGCGTAGGCTACGCCCAGAGGCGTCGGGCGCCCCATTGTTGGGTTCATCTTGTCTCCAATATTCTTAATTTAGAACGGTCGTGCTTTATTAAGGCGACAACTCGTCTTTCTTTTCTAGTAATTAATTAACGCATGATTTGCCAAAACCGAGCATCTGTTTTTTTAGAGATGTGACTCTAGAAAATTCCAAACGAACCTGTGCTACAGCCGACAACAAAAGTGCAACAACGACCACATGCCGTGTCCTCACTCTGTGTGGCTCTCAAGGCCACGTTGTTGGCTTTAGAAGTCAGCGCGCCGCGCTGGACCGGCGTCGGCGGCGACTCCTATGATGGACTCAATTAATAGTCAAATATTAAGATTTTCACGGCACCGGACAGTGCGCCGAAGCTCCTACCCGGAGCCGAGGACCAGACTGAACGGCCGTGGGCCCGGACAAAAAAATTCATACACAACTCGGAGATAAAAAATGCAAATCGTAAAAACCGCAATCGCAGCAGCCCTGGCAACCCTGGCTTTCTCGGCATCGGCCATGACCCCGATCCAGGACGCGGAACTGAGCACCGTCAGCGGCCAGGACGGCGTGTCGATCGCTGCCAACCTGAACATCAAGATTGATTCCTTCGTCTACACCGACACCGACGCGCTGGACGCGAACGGCATGGGTGGCGGTTCGGTCAGCTTCAACGGCATCAAAGTGAACGGCCTGATCGCCGCCAACATCGACATCCTGTCGAAGAACTCCTTCCTGGCCGCTGCCGGCGCCGCTGGCGTGACCAACCCAGGCACCTTCTACAACCCAGCCACCGGCGGCGACGTGGTGCAGATCGCCATTCCACAAAGCGTGGTTGCTGACGGCCACTACCTGAACGTGTCGGTAGACGCGATCAAGATGGGCAACAGCGCAGCATCGTTCGGTTCGGTCGCAATGAACCAGATCGACATGCGCGGCACCACCGTCTGGATCTTCGCGCACTAATCCAGGCTTGTCCGCGCTGGCTCGCAGGGCCTGTAGCTTGGCCTGAAAAGTCAGCGCGGCATGCTGGACGCTGGCGACAGCGTAGCCCTAAGATGGTTACGCAGCATTGAAAAAAACACAAAATACCCAGACCAAAACCTCACGGAGACGACCACATGCAATTCATCAAAACCGCAGCAGCAGCAGCCCTGGCAACCCTGGCCTTCTCGGCATCGGCCATGACCCCGATTCAAGACGCAGAGCTGAGCACCGTCAGCGGCCAGGACGGCGTGTCGATCGCTGCCAACCTGAACATCAAAATCGCATCGTTCACCTACACCGACACCGACGCGCTGGACGCGAACGGCATGGGTGGCGGTTCGGTCAGCTTCAACGGCATCAAGGTCAACGGCCTGATCGCCGCCAACATCGACATCCTGTCGAAGAACTCCTTCCTGGCCGCTGCCGGCGCCGCTGGCGTGACCAACCCAGGCACCTTCTACAACCCAGCCACCGGCGGCGACGTGGTGCAGATCGCCATCCCGCAAAGCGTGGTTGCTGACGGCCACTACCTGAACGTGTCGGTTGACGCGATCAAGATGGGCAACAGCGCAGCATCGTTCGGTTCGGTCGCAATGAACCAGATCGACATGCGCGGCACCACCGTCTGGATCTTCGCTCACTAATCAGCTGAGCTACAACAGCCGCCGCGGCGGCTGTTGTTCCCCACATCATGAACTCCTTCCATTCCCTGCGTTCGCTGGGGCTGTGCGCGGCTTTGGCCTGCTGCACGCTGGCGGCTTCGGCGCAAATGCAGCCGCTGAGCGAAGATGAGCTGTCCAACACGCGTGGGCAGGGTCTGGTCGCGCTCACCAACACCAGCCTGGGCGGCTACGATTTCAGCAAGATCGCGCTGGACGCGGACATCTCGCTGAGCGCCAACCTGCGCAATATGCGCCTGGGCGAATATACCTACGGACCGCGCAACGGCAGCGGCGCCGACATCGACATCGGCCTGATGCAGTTTGGCCGCAGCGACGGCACCGACGCGCAGCGCCTGGTCCACATCAGCAATCCGTATTTCGAATTCGTGTACAAGAACGCGGCCGACGGCGCCTCGCGCGAGGCGGTCGGCATGCGCTTCGGTTTTGAGGGCATCAGCGGCGACATCGGCTTGAAGGTCAACAGCCTGTCGGGCTCGATGCGGGTGACGGGCGTGGCGGCCGACGGCAGCGCGGTGCTGCTTGATTCGCACACCGACACGCTGGGCGGCAAGCGCTGGGACGGCGCGTGCACCGCGCCTTGCCTGCCGCTGGCGCAGCTGGGCGGCGTGACGGCGGGCGACGCGGCCGGGCCGAGCCGTGATTTCTGGATCTCCGTGTTGAAGACCGGCGTGCAGTTCCCGAGCGCGGCCGGCGTGCCGGCGTCCGATGCGGCGCAGGCCGGCATCTGGATGAACTGGCGCGACAAGCTGCAGGCGCTCAATACTTCCGGCCTGGTGCCGCCCAACCTGCCGAAGGGCCGCTGATGACGGCCGCGCGCGCTGCCGTGCTGGCGTTGTTGGCCGCCGTGTGCGCGCCGGCGTTGGCGATGGAGCCGTTGAACGACGCGGCCTTGTCGTCGGTGCGCGGGCGCGACGGCGTCAGCTTCGACCTGAACGGCTTCGCCATGAGCGGCGACGCGCGCGTCAGCTACACCACGCCGATCGGGTCGAGCCTGTACGTGGAAAAATTCAGCGCCTCGCGCAGCGACAATCCGCTGCCGTTTTCCGATCCCTACAAGTTGGACATCGTGGCCGGCGCGCCTGGCCTGGCTGATGTCATCAACATCGCTTTTCCCTTGAACACCAATGCCGACCAGCGCTGGCAGGCCGCCTATGATTGGGGCGTGACGGCGGATGGCGTCACGCGCGAGCAGGGCAGTGTGGTGATCAAGGATCTGGTGTTCACCGGCGGCGGGCTGCAGTTTTCCACGCCGCAGGTCAATGACGGCGTGGCGTTTGGCGCCGCGCTGCGCATGGATATCGGCCAGCTGTCGTTCCAGCCGCGCGGGCGCACCGACGCCACCGAGGCGATGGTGCTGAGCGGCGTGCACATCGGTGGCGTCGACGGCAATGGCGTGTTCAACAATACGCCGTGGATGCTGGCCAATGTGGCTTCGCAGCCGGCGGTGATCAACGCGCTGACCGACGAGACCGGGCCGCGGCTGCACATCGGCATCGACTGGCCGGATGCGCGCTACGGCAGCGGCGTGGCGCCGGCGGGGGGGATCGTGGTCGACAATATTTCGTTTGTGAGTCCTGGGCAGCCGACGGTGGATTTGGGATCGTCGCGCATCGGATCGGTGCAGATCCAGTATCTCGACATCAAGTTCAAGCACTGATGGGGCGCGCACTGTTTTTCTCGATGATGCTGGCGGCGGGCGTGGCGCAGGCCGGGAGCCTACAGGCGCTTGACGACAAGGAATTGTCGCAGGTGAGCGGGCAGGACGGCATCAGCTTCGCGGCGCATGTGTCGCTGAACGATCCGACGCTGGTGGGGGCGGTCAGCGACAGCCGGCTGTCATTGGGCTTCAACGGGGACGGGCAGAACCGCTACATCGTGTTCAAGAACGTGCGCGGCGTGGTGGACATGTTTGCCGTCAGCCTTGGCGTGCAGACGCGGCCAGACGGTGGCGGCGACTACATCGCCATCGGCCTGCCGGGATACGTACGCTACACCAACTTCGGCTTCGAATCGCTGAGTGTGCAGACCGATCCGAACGCCCCGGTCACTGGCAACCTGGGCAGTCTCAACATCAACGGTGTGGTCTCGCTGCAAGGCCAAGTCCGCCTCTGGTCGCACTAAGCTGTGGGGTCAAGTCTAACCAGTGGGGTCAAGTCTGACATTCGGACACGAGCTCTGCTTTAGCGCGACTGGGGTCAAGTCTGGCATTCGGACACGAGCTGAGCCGTAGCGGTCGCTACGGCTCAGCTCGTGTCCGAATGCCAGACTTGACCCCAATTTTATTCGGTGGCGAAGATGCAGAGCGCGGTCAGGGGGAAGGCGAGGCCGGCCCACAGGACGCCGGTCCAGCCGTGTGCGGCGAACATCCAGCCGCCCAGCGATGAGCCTAACGCACCACCCATGAAGAAGAGCGCCATGTAGAGGCCGTTCAGGCGGCTGCGGATTTCGGCCGGCAATGCGAAGATGGCGCGCTGGCCCGTTACGAGGTTGGCCGAGACGCCCATGTCGAGCACGATCGAGGTCAGTACCAGTACGCCCAGTTCGAGCAGGCGGTTGCCGTGGATGAACAACGGCATCGCGAACGCCAGCGCGCCCAGCGTCAGCGCGATGGCGGTGTTGGAGCGGCTCTTGCCCTGGTCGGCGCGGCGGCCGGCGATCGGCGAGGCGATCGCGCCTGCCACACCCACCAGCGCGAAAATGGCGACGCCGGTTTGGCTCAGCTGGAAGCGCGGGCCGGTCAGCTCCAGCGAGACGCAGGTCCAGAACAGGCTGAAGGCGCCAAACATGCAGGCCTGGTACGCGGCCCGCCGGCGCAGGATCGGCGTGGTCTTGAGCAGCTGCCACATCGAACCCAGCAATGCGAAATAGTGCATGCCCGATCCTGGATGGCGCTGCGGCAGCCGTGCGCGCAGCAGGAAGGCCAACGCGGCGGTGCCGAGCGCGGAGATGACAAAGATCGCGTGCCAGCTCAGCGCGTCGGCCACCAGGCTGGCCACCGGCCTGGCCAGCATGATGCCCATCAGCAGGCCGCTCATCACTTTGCCGACGGTCTGGCCGCGCGTTTCCGGCCGCGACATGTGAGCGGCGAACGGTACCACGATCTGCGCCGCCACCGAGCCCAGCCCGATGCTGAAGGATGCCAGCAGAAACAAGGCGGCGCTGCGCGTGAACGAGGCCGCCAGCAGGGCGGCCGACGTGGTCAGCAGGGCGATGAAGATCAGGCGGCGGTTTTCCAGCAGGTCGCCCAGCGGGACGATGAACATCAGCCCGAGGCAGTAGCCGATCTGCGTCAGCGTGACGATCAGGCCGGCGGCGCCGGGATCGAGGCCGGTGGCGCGGCTGATCGGGCCGATCAGCGTTTGCGCGTAGTACAGGTTGGCGACGATGAGTCCGGTCGCGGTGGCGAACAGCCAGACCATGCCTGGAGAGATGTCGTGCTGGGCGTGGGACTGGCTCACGGGTGCTCCTTCAATTTGCAGCCGGCAATTTTACCGGCGAACGCAAATTGCTGCTGAGCGCGGCCTGTTTTGCCTACAGCCCCGCTTGCTCGCGCACCAGCGCCTGCCGCACCTCGGCGGTGATTTCGTAGGAGCGCAGGCGCTGCGCGTGGTCGTAGATCTGCGAGGTGATCATCAGTTCGTCGGCGCCGGTGCGGGCGATGAATTGCTGCAGCTGGCGCTGCACGGTGGGCGCCGCGCCGATGGCCGAGCACGACAGCACGGAGTCGATCAGCGCCCGTTCCTGCGGCCCCAGCGATTGCAGATAGCCGGCCTGCGGCGGCGGCAGGCGGGCGGGGCGGCCGCTGCGCAGGTTGACGAAGGCTTGCTGCATCGACGTGGCGCGGTAGTGCGCCTCCTCGTCGGTGTCGGCCGCGAACACATTGAAGCCGAGCATGACGTACGGCTGGGCCAGCTGGGCCGACGGCTGGAAATTGCTGCGGTACAGGTCGATGGCCTGCATCATCATCTGCGGCGCGAAGTGCGAGGCGAAGGCGAACGGCAAGCCCATGTGCGCCGCCAATTGCGCGCCGAAGGTGCTCGATCCCAAAATCCACAGCGGCACCTTGGCGCCTTTGCCGGGCACGGCCAGCACGCGCTGGCGCGGTGTGTCGGACAGATAATCTTGCAGCTCCAGCACGTCCTGCGGGAAGGCGTCGGCGTCGCTGTCGAGGTTGCGGCGCAGGGCGCGCGCGGTGGTCTGGTCGGAGCCGGGCGCGCGGCCCAGGCCGAGGTCGATGCGGCCGGGGAACAGCGCCTCCAGCGTGCCGAACTGTTCGGCGATCACCAGCGGCGCATGGTTTGGCAGCATGATGCCGCCGGCGCCGACCCGAATGGTCGAGGTGCCGCCGGCCACGTGGGCCATGACGACGGCGGTGGCGGCGCTGGCGATGCCCGGCATGCCGTGGTGCTCGGCCAGCCAGTAGCGCTGGTAGCCCCAGCGTTCGGCGTGCTGTGCCAGGTCCAGCGTGTTACGGAACGACGCGGACGGCGTGCTGCCTTCGGCGATCGGGGAGAGGTCGAGGATGGAAAATGGAATCATGGGTGTCGGTCCGGCTGTTAGCGTTAATCAATAAAGCCCATGGAACAGGTGTGGGTATAGCCCTTCCATATGGAGCGACAAGCATACACAGAACGGGCCGGGCGCGCTGGCGGCGGCCGGAATGCGGCGTCACGCTTAAATCAGTCGTATTAATTCGCCAATCACTGAGCATATAAACATTGTTTTCATTATTTAGCTGCTATTTAGTGTGTTTATTTCGCTGAAGTTTGGTCTTCGCATTTAAAAAAATATTTTCCCGCGCATTTACTTGATTTACCATTGGAAACAGTAACGCGCCTCGCATTACACCTCCCATATTCCGTTTTATTTGTTCGATGGCATGCCCTGCTATCGCGGGGAAACTCATGCCTAAGAAACTTGTTATTCTTTTTACGTTGTTGGTCGCTTGCTGCCAGGCACTGTTTGCCGCCGGCCTGAGTGAGCCGGCATCGGTCGCGCATCGCGGCCAGCTGTTCCGGGTCACGCATGAGGGCAAGACCAGCTATTTGTTCGGCACCATCCACGTCGGCAAGGACGGCAGCTATCCGCTGGATCCGGTGGTGACGCGCGCGCTGCTCGATTCGAAGGCGCTGGTGATCGAGCTTGATATCCGCCAGGACGCGCCGTTCCAGCTGGCGCTGGCGCGCCATGGCCGCTACCCGGACGGCGATTCCGTGCAACATCATCTGTCGCCGGCCACGCTGCGCCTGACCGTGCAGGCGCTGGCGCGGGCCGGCTTGTCGCTGCAATCGGTCCAGCAGTACAAGCCCTGGCTGATCGCCAACCTGCTGATCGGCGCGGAGATGGAGGTGCATGGCTACCAGCGCAGCCAGGCCGTTGAATACGCGCTGCTGGCGGCGGCCAAGAGCCAGGACAAGAAGGTGCGCGAGCTGGAAAGCGCCGAATATCAGCTCGGGCTGTTCGATACGCTGGACGAGCGCCAGCAGGAGCAGTATCTGCTGGAGAACCTGGCCGACCTGGCCGACGGCGATTCGCTCAAGAAATCCACCGCGCTGATCGACGCCTGGAACTCCGCCGACGCGCCCCGTATCCGCGCCGTCTGGCAGTCTGCCACCAGCGGCGACACGATTTCCGCCGGCTTCATGAATCGCGTGTTGTTAGGCAAGCGCAATCCTGAAATGGCCAGCAATATCGAGCGCATCATGCAGCAGGACCAGGTCGCCTTCGTCGGCGTTGGCCTGCTGCATCTGGTGGGCGATGACGGTGTGCCGCAATTGCTCAAGCGGCGGGGCTACCAGGTCGAGCAGCTGTACTAGTAGCTGCTCAAGGTGCCGTTGCTGTACCGCACGCGGTCGCCGATCTTGTAGCTGGGCATGGAATCGACCACCACCATCTGGTTGCTGCCATCGTCCAGGCGCACGGTGACGCGATAGACTTTGTCGGTGGGCATGCCGACGCTGCCGCCAGCCGCCGCCGCGCCCACCGCGCCGACGCCCACATCCTGCCGCTGCATCTGGTCGATCGCCTGCACCACGCCGTACGATGTTTGCGCGCTCTGGCTGCTGCTGGCCGTGGCGCCGCTGCTGGTCATGGTGCCGGTGGTGCTGCTCTGGCTACTCTGGCTGCCGGGGTTGCTGCTCGGGCTGCTACTGCTGGGCGTGTAGCTGGACGTGCCGCTGGGCGTATTGCCGCTGGTGCCGCTACTGCCGCTGGGCTCGCCGCCGCGCTCCGCAGCGCAACCTGCAAGCGCCAGGATAATCAGCGCGATAGTGCTGTTTCTGGTCATATTCATATCATCCTCCTCGATGTTCACTCAACAAAATGCCTAGCCATTTGATTAAGAGGCTGGCATTGCGGTTTTGTTCCCTGACATCCCATCGCGATTGATATACATCAATTGAAGCGTGCTACTCACACGCAATAATTGTTCGGTATCACTTTAAAGGACATCGATATGTTGACACGCGTGACAGACATTATTATCGAAGATTTAATTAATTCAACCTGTGGAGAGGCGTCGGACCCGCGCAGCAGGCATTTAATGACGCATTTATTGCACGAATTGGTACGCGTGGCCAAGTTGGAGCAATTGCAGCAGATGCGGATGGACGTCGAACTGGCCATCGGCGCGCCTGGAGAACGCGCCGGCGATATCAGTTTGACGGCTGGATGCGGTAGCGGGTCCAGAGGGCCCACATGAACAGCGCGGTGAGCACGGAGGCATTGCAGTCGACCAGCCAGTCGGACACGGCGCCATGGCGGTACGGGAAGAAGCTTTGCACGTACTCGTCGAGCGCGCCCATCAGGGCGATGGTCAGTACCGCCTTGCCGGCGCGCAGCCTGGCGCTGCCTGTCCCGCCGGTGAAGATCAGGAAGGTCAGGCCCGCGTAGGCGAGGGAGTGCAGGATCAGGCCCGAGGCGACCTGGCCGATGTCCTGGCGGGCGCCGGGCAGCGAGCCGAGCACCAGTATCAGCAGGTACAGGACGATGGCGGTCCAGTAGCGAAGCCGGGCGTGGGAATTGGTCAGAAGAAGGTGCTTGATCATGCCCCGGACAATACCATGCGGCGCAAAAAAGGGGGAGTGGTGCACCGGAAGCCCGGTGCACCTTTCTTCCGTCATGCCTATCGGTTGCATGTACTGAAGATGTGACCAGTATAGGGAGCGAATATGACGCGGTAATGACAGGGAGCAAAAAAAAGCCCGCTGGTTAAAGCGGGCTTAAAACTATTTTCTTGGAGGAGAATAGTGGAGACAGGTGTAATTATGGGGGCAGGCCAGATATGTGTCTAATTGTTGTTTTAGATACCAGACATCAATATTTCGCATAACTGTTTAATTGACCGGCACCGTGTAGTTCAATGCCAGCCGGCCGCCGTCCACATACAAGGTCTGGCCGGTCATGTAGCTGGCGTCGTCGCTGGCCAGGAAGGCGGCGATCGAGGCCACTTCCTCCGGCTCGCCGCAGCGGCCCATCGGCGTGCGCGACAGGATGGTGTGGCGTGCTTCCGGGCTGGCCATCACGGCCTGCTTGGCCAGCTCGGTCAGGATGGTGCCGGGGCCGATGCCGTTGACGCGGATGCCGTGCGTGACCAGGTTGAGCGACATCACCTTGGTCAGCTGGTTGATCGCGCCCTTGGACACCACATACGGCACCTGGTTCGGAATCGCCAGCTCGGCGTTCACGCTGGACATGTTGATGATGCAGCCGCTGCGCTGCTTGACCATTTCGCGCGCCACCGCCTGGCCGCACAGGAACATGGACTTGAGGTTGATGCGCAGCACGCGGTCGAAATCGTCCTCGGTCAGGTCGAGGAAATCGGCGGCGTGGGTGACGCCGGCGTTGTTGATCAGGATGTCGATGCGGCCGAATTCGGCCAGGGTGGCGGCCACCAGCGCGTCGACGTCGCATTTCTGGCTGACGTCGGCGGCGAAGAAGCGCGCCTGGCCGCCCAGCGTGGCGGCGGCGGACGCGCCTTCCGGCTTGATGTCGACCAGCATGACCTTGGCGCCTTCGGCCACCAGGCGCTGCGCGCAAGCCAAGCCTATGCCTTGGGTGGCGCCGGTCACAATCGCGACTTTGTTCGAGAGTTTCATAGGTTTTTGCTTTCTAGGGAGTGAGGATCAAATTTTAACAGCCCGGTGCAGGCGCGTTACAATAGAGGGTTTGCAATAAATTCGAGGGGTGCGTCGTGACTTTCATCAACAAATTATCTGCCGCCTGGGCGGCCAACGACTCCCTGCTGTGCGTGGGCCTGGATCCGGACATGGCCAAGCTGCCGGCCCAGTTCCAGAACGACCCGCAAGGCATCTACCACTTCTGCCGCGAGATCATCGACGCGACCGCCGACCTGGCCTGCTCGTTCAAGCCGCAGATCGCCTACTTCGCTGCGCTGAGCGCGGAAGACCAGCTGGAAAAAATCTGCCACTACGTGCGCGACAACTATCCGCACATGCCGCTGATCCTGGACGCCAAGCGCGGCGACATCGGCGCCACCGCGCGCCAGTACGCGCGCGAGGCCTACGACCGCTACGGCGCCGACGCGGTGACCGTCAACCCCTACATGGGTTCGGATTCGGTGGAACCGTACATGGAGTGGAGCGACCGCGGCGTGATCATCCTGTGCCGCACGTCGAACGCGGGCGGTTCGGACCTGCAGTTCCTCAACGTCGACGGCAAGCCGCTGTACCAGCACGTGGCGCGCCTGGTGGCGGACAAGTGGAACGCCAACGGCCAGTGCGCGCTGGTGGTGGGCGCGACCTTCCCGGAGGAACTGGCGCAGGTCAGGGCGATCGTCGGCGACATGCCGCTGCTGGTGCCGGGCATCGGCGCGCAGGGCGGCGACATCGAAGCGACGGTCAAGTCGGGCCGCACCTACGACGGCACCGGCATGATGATCAATTCGTCGCGCGCCATCCTGTACGCGGCGCCGCAAGCCGGTGAGGACTTCGCCGCCGCAGCGCGCCGCGTGGCGCTGGAAACGCGCGACGCCATCAACCAGCATCGCGCCTGAGCGAGGCTAGTGCGCTGGAGCGATCAGCTCCACGTACTCGTACAGCTCGGCCAGGATCTGTTCGGCGCGCTCATCGGCATCCTGTTGCAGATGGTCGATCTCGCCGAAGAACTGGTCGATGCTGCGCGCACCGCCCGCGCCCTCGTAGAAGCGCGCCGCGCGGTGCTGTTCCCAATGCTCCATCTCGCCTTCGGACAATGTCTCGGGGAAGTTGCGCGCGCGGTAGCGGAACAGCAGCTCCAGCAGGCGCGGATCGCTGAACGACGGCGACGCCGTGGCCAGCCTGGCCGGCGTTTCCTTGCGCAGCGTGTCGAGCATGCGGCGGTCCTCCTTGCCGACAAAGCCGTTGTACAGATCCTCGTCCACATCTAGCTCGTCGCCGGCGGGACGGTAAAACACCTGCTCCCAGATCGCGTCCATATTGCGCCCGGCAGCTGCCAGCGCGGCGTGAGCCTTGCCTTGCTCCAGGTCGATGCCCCACTTGGCCGCCATCGCCGGCGACAGCGTCTTCAGGTTGGACACCAGCATCGGCGATTTGTTCAGGTGGATGCTCTTGACCGGCAGGCGCGTCACGCCTTCCGGCAGCGCGTCGCTGCGGCTGAAGATGCGGGTGCGGATAGTGTCGGCGTCCAGCGTGAACAGCTCGCTCGGATCGTAGGTGCAATCCCAGACGATCACCTCGTTCTTGTTGGTCGGATGCGTGGCCAGCGGCCACACCAGCGCGATGCAGCCGCGCTCGGCCGGGAACATGCCGGACACGTGCAGGAACGGCGCGCGCAGCTGCGGCGCCAGGTGCATGCCGATCTCGTCGGCCACGCGGTCCTTCTTGTGCAGCGCCAGGCAGAAGTCGAACAGCTTGGGCTGCTTCTGCTTGATCAGGCGCGCCAGCGCGATGGTGGCGCGCACGTCCGACAGCGCGTCGTGCGCGGCCTCGTGCAGCAGGCCGTTGGCCTTGGCCAGGTGCTCCAGCTTGAAGCTGGGCTTGCCGTCCTCGCGCATCGGCCACTCGATGCCTTCCGGGCGCAGCGCGTAGGTCATGCGCACCACGTCCAGCAAATCCCAGCGGCCGCACTGGTTCTGCCATTCGCGCGCGTACGGGTCGATCAGGTTGCGCCAGAACATGAAGCGGGTGATCTCGTCGTCGAAGCGGATGGTGTTGTAGCCCACGCCGATGGTGCCCGGCTTGGAGAAGGCCTGTTCGACGGTGGCGGCGAACTTGTGCTCGGGCACGCCCCATTCCAGGCATTGCTGCGGCGTGATGCCGGTGATCAGGCACGATTGCGGATCCGGCAGGAAATCATTGGCCGGCTTGCAATACAGCATGATCGGGTCGCCGATCTCGTTCAGGTCGGCGTCGGTGCGGATCGCGGCGAATTGCGCCGGGCGGTCGCGGCGCGCCTGGGCGCCAAAGGTTTCGTAGTCGTGCCAGAGAAAGGTCTGTGTGGTCATAGGGTGCGGTCAAGTTATTCGTTATTGTGCCGATAATAATGGGATATCCCCCATCAGGAGCTAGATCATGGCGACTCCAGTATCGGCAACTCCGGGCAGCTCGGCTGCCGCTTCCAGCGTTCCGGCCGCAGCCAAGGACGACGGCAATATGTCGGTCGCCGCCAAGGCCAAGGCGCAGCTCAATGTATCTATCGTACAAGCTTCCTTGACGGTTTCGCTGAATTCCTCCAACGAACCGCTGTCGGTCTTGCTGAAAACAGCGCTGACCGGCATCAACGAGGCGCTCAAGGACGATTTCGGCGACAACGCCATCCAGAAAGCCGTGTCGCAGGATAATACGCCGGAAGGCACGGCGAGCCGCATTGTATCGCTGTCGACCGCGTTTTACGATGCTTTCAAACAGCAACACCCTGGCGAGGACGGCGATGCGGTGCTCAACAAGTTCATGGAGACGCTGAAAAAAGGCGTGGACCAGGGCTTCAAGGAAGCGCGCGGCGTGCTGGACGGGCTAAAGGTGCTGAACGGCGACGTCGCCAGCAATATCGACAAGACGTACGAGCTGGTGCAGAAGGGCTATGCCGATTTCGCCGCCGCGCACAAGGCGCAGCCGGCGCCGGCGCCCAAGGCCGGCGCGTAGCGCAAAAAAATACCCCGCTCGGAAGCGGGGTAGTTACCTGGTACCGTCTTACATCTTGTAGTTCAGGCCGATCAGGAACTGGCGGCCGAAGCGGTTGGTGTAGCGCGGACGCAGCTGGTCCGGATCCGGTCCGCCGCCCACATTGCTGTAGTAGGTGACCTGGGTGTCCAGCAGGTTGTTGGCCTGGACCAGGATCGAGAGGCCTTTGTAGGGGCCGGTCTCGAAGTTGTAGCCCAGTTGCATGTCCACGACCCGGTCGGCCGAGTGTGCGCTGATGAACTTCTGCAGGTAGACGTCGGTCGAGGTGGCCGTGAACGGTGAGCGGTAGCGTTCGCTCACACGCGCCGAGAACCCGTTCTTTTCATAGTAGGCGGTGGCGTTGAAGGCGGTGCCGGACAAGCCGTCGAGCTTGACCTCGTTGCCGGCCTTGTCCTGCAGATCGCTGCCCAGCCTGGTCGCACCGAGGATGACGCCGAAGCCATCAAGCGATTTGCTGATCAACTCGCCGCCCAGCGCGGCCGACAGTTCCAGGCCGTGCAGCGTGCCGCCGTTGCCGTTGACCGGACGCGTGTACGAACCGTTACGCTGGACCACGATGTCGGCCGGCAGCGTCGACGGACGCGGCAGGAAGCTGTTGTCGCGCTCGGTGGTGCCGTCAAACACGTAGCTGAGCAGCTTCTTGTGGAACGCGGCGGCGGCCAGGTAGCTGCGTTTGCCGATGTATTTTTCCAGCGACAGGTCGGTGCCGTTGGCGAGCCAGGGCCGCAGCTCTGGATTGCCGCCGGAGGCGCCGGTCCATTCGCCGTAGTGGTCGCCCGGCTTGTCGATGATGCTCGGGGTGCTGGTGCCCGCGCGCAGCTGCTGCATGTTCGGCCGCGCCATCGTCTTGGCCAGCCCGAAGCGCAGCACCCAGTCGTTCTTCAGGTCGGCGATCAGGTTCAGGCTGGGCAGGTAGTTGTGGTAGCTGGCGCCGCCCGAGTGCGGGAACACCAGCTTGGGATCCGGCGTGACGTTGTTGCCGCGGTATTCGAAGCCGTCCGAGTTCTGCTTCGAGTGCACGGCCTGCATGCCGAGGTTGCCGTGCAGGTCGTAGCCGGCCACCGTCGTATCGATGTCGAGCTTGGCGTAGGCGGTGGAGATGCGCTCGTGCACGCCGTAGTCGTTGGTTGCCTTGCCGCCGAACAGGTCCTTGTTCGACACCACGCCGCTGGCGACCACGTCCGGCGCGCTGATGCGCGGCACATAGCCCAGGCCGGCCCACGACATGTCGACCGCGTCGCGCAGCGCGGCGGCGGGGACGTCGCGCACATAGCCGCCCTTGCCGTCGGAGGCCAGCAGCAGCAGGGTGTCGCCGTTGGTGATGACCTTGTCGCGCTTGGTGACGTTCAAGCCCAGGTCGATGCTGCGGAACGGCCCGTCGAGCTCGCGTTTGGCGCTCAGGCGCAGCGTCTTGAGCGCGTCGGTCAGCGGCCGGGTGCGCACGCCGCCGGCCCAGGCCGGCGCGTCGCTGGTGTGGTAGCCGTGCGCGTCGCCGAGCACGGTGTCCTTGAAGGTGTTGGGATTGACCGGCGTGAACGATTGCGCCGAGCCATCGTAGGGGATGTTCCAGCTGAACGCGCTGCGCTGCCAGTTGTTGATGGCCTTGTTGAACGGCGCGCCATAGATCTCGTCGTACTCCTCGTCGCGGGCGTCGCGCGAGTAGCTCAGGTCGGCGATGCCCTTCCACTTGTCGGCCAGCTTGAGCTCGGTGTTCCAGCCCAGCGCGGCGATCTTGTCGCGGCGCCGCGTTTCCGCGTTGCCGATCACGAAGCTGAGGTTGTCGGCGGTGCCGGTGGTGGCGTAGGTGTTGCGGCCCACCTGGGTGGTGCCGACGTTGGACAGCGTGATCCGGTTGGCGGCGGCGCCGTAGGCGTTGTACATGTTCTCGCGGAAGAACACGCCCACTTCCTTGGTGTCGAAGCGCGAATAGTAAAAGTCCAGCGTGCTGTGCAGGTCGCGGTTGGGCTTGTACTCCAGCACACCCATCACGCCGGTGCGCGTGCTGCGCTTGGTGTTGGCGGTGGTGTCCCAGAACAGCGGCAGCAGCGCGTGGTTGTAGCCGTTGGCCGGCTGTTGCTGCGGCGGCGCTCCGTCGATCGGAATGCCGATCTGGTCGCGGAAGTTGGCCGTCTGCGTGCGCTTGATCTGGCTGCCGCGGTCGAGGCGGGCCAGGCCCAGCGCCACGCCAATCGTGTTGTCGGCGAACTGGTCGATGTAGGAGGCGCTGAAGCGGTTGCCGATCGGGTCGGCCACGTCCTTGACGAGGGTGCCGTTGGAATTTTTCTCGGCCCGCAGGTTGAGCGCGATTTCCCGGCCGCGCGTGGCCAGCGGGCGGCGCGTTTGCAGGTCGATGGTGCCGGCCAGGCCCTGGCCGATCAGCGCGGCGTCGGGCGTCTTGTAGACCACGGCGCCGCCGATCAGCTCGGACGGAAACTGGTCCAGCTCGACGGCGCGCGATTCGCCGGAGCTGACCATTTCCCGGCCGTTGAGCAGGGTGCTGGAAAATTCAGGCGACATGCCGCGCACCGATACCCGGTCCACATTGCCGTCGCCGCCGCGTTCGCCGGTCACGCCCGGCAGCCGGGCCAGCGCCTCGGCGATGCTGGAGTCGGGCAGCTTGCCCAGGTCCTCGGCCGACACCGCCTCGACGATGGAGGAGTTGCCGCGCTTGATGGTCAGCGAATCTTCCAGGCTGCGGCGCATGCCCTTGACGATGACCGTGTTGCTGGCGGCCGGTTCGGCGCTCACTTCGGGCGGCGTTTGCTGGGCGCCGGCCGTCCCGCACAGCAGCAGGGTGGAGGCGCAGGCCGCGACGATGGGCTTGCGCTTGAATGTAGCTTGGACGCCGTGGTTGGCGCCCTGCGAATAAATGGATTGCAAAGCAGACTCCGTGAATGGTGAAGAGGTGTTCGATAAGTTCCGGACCAGATCAAGGTTGCGATCACGTCCGTCGTGGAAAGCTTTCCAAATTGGCGTTGATGAGTCCCCTAAAAAATAAAAAAATTACCCGGTTAAAGTGATGGAATCAGCGGCCGTCCTGCGCGCAGCGGAAGCCCAGGGCGCCGGCGCGGTCCTTGGACGGCGCCATCAGCAGGTATTTGCCGTGCTCGGTGAGCTTGCGCGCCTGCGGGAAGTACCAGTGCGAACCGGCCGGCTGGTAGAAGCTGCCGCCGCGCAGGATCGCGCCGCGGGTGTGCTCGTCCTCGAACTCCTCGGTCCACTGCCAGACGGTGGCGACCATGTCTTCGACACCGAACGGGCTGGCGCCCTTCGGATGCTGCCCGACCGGCGGCAGCGGCGGCAGTTCGCGCGCCGAGGAGGGCGCCGGCACCAGCGCGGCATCCCATTCATTGCCCCAGGGGTAGAGGCGGCCATCGTTGCCCTGCGCCGCGTATTGCCATTCCCATTCGTGCGGCAGGCGCTTGCCGGCGGCGTGGCAGTAGGCGCGGGCGTCCTCGATCGCTACCCAGGTGACCGGGCTGTTCGCCTCGCCCGCACGCGGCGCGCCGCCTTGCCAGTGGCGCAGGAAGTTGTGGGCGTCGGCGGGACGGTAGCCGGCGTTGTCGACGAAGCGCTGGAATTCGAGATTGGTGACCGGGTAGCGGTCGATGTAAAACGCGTCGAGCCGCATGTGGTGGAAATGGCCGCGGCGGGGCGAGTCTTCCCACGGATATTGGACGTCCATGCCGGGCCGGTTCTCGCCTTCGATCTCGATGCCGGTCACGCGGAAGTCGAAGCTGCCGGCGGGCACGCTCACCATGCCGGCCGGCGCGCTGGCCGCGCGCGCGGTGGCGGCGATGGGGACGGCCTTCTGCGGCAGGAAGGTCCAGTTGCCCGGGTAGGCCTGTAGCGGCGTGCGCGCCAGGCCGCGCATGGTGTCCAGCAGGGTCGCCAGGTCGGACGGTATCGCGGCGCCTTCGTACTGCAGCACCGCGCCGTAGCCGCGCGGTTCGAGCACCAGGTCGATCACGGCTTGGCTGCCCTCGATGCGTGGCTGCAGTTCGCGGCCGTTCCACAGGTCCAGGTAGCGCTGCCCGGCGCGATGCTCCAGCTTGAGGATGCCCTCGCTGACCTGGAACTCGTTGCGGTTGACCAGCGTCCACAGGCTGCGGCCGGCGCCGGGGAAGCGGCTGGCGTATATCCCGTAGTGCAAGGTCGGCACATGCGGCGTCCATTGCGCGCTCACCAGCAGCGCCGGCACCGCGCGGTAGATGGCGGAGATGCGCCGCAGCGCCTCGCCGTCGCGCGGCGTCATCTGGTTCCACCAGCCCCAGACGTTCTCCCAGCTTTGCACGCCGACGCCGTTGAAGAACGCCGCCTGGAAGGTGTTGCTGCGGTCGGTGGCCCAGCGGTCGCTGACGTGCACCATGTGGCGCGGCTCCAGCCATTTCCACTTGCTCACCAGCGGCACCAGCGAGCCATCCCAGTAGGCCCAGCTGTGCAGGTTGGTGGCCAGCATGGCGTCATCCTTGAACGACAGTTCCGGCTCCAGCACCAGCGGGTGGCCGCTGCGGGCGGCGGCGTCGGCGTAGCTTTGCGGCAGGCCGTTCATCGTGTCGCCGTTGATGCCGTCGGCGCCGATCTCGGCCATCAGCTGCGCGGTGGCGTCGGCCGGCGCCGTGCCCGGATCGCGCGAGCCGGTGTCCCAGGGCAAGGTCGGGAAGAACACGCGCACGCCCTGGCTGTGGAAGTCCCGCACCATTTGCCGGGTGGCGTCGATGCCGCCCGGCAGATCGCGCAGCATGTCCCATTGGTTGCGGTGGTCGATGCCCATGTTCGGATAAAGCGGCCACAGCAAAACGCTGTCGATGCCGCCGTAGCGCCGCTTCAGGTCGTCCAGGAAGCGCTGCACCGTGTAGCGCCGGGTGACGGGGTCGTACAGGTAGCGGTCTTCCACCATCGCCTGGGTCTGGATGAAATTCTTCTGGGTCCATTGCAGTTCCGGACGGCGGTACTGCGCGTCGTCGTAGGCCATTCCGGCCAGGTGCTGCGTGCGCCAGTCCCGCATGGCGGCCAGCCAGGCCGGCTGCGCGCCCGCGGTGTCGCGTTTCCAGTTGTTCAGGCGGGCCAGCCAGTCCACTTCGCCAAGGTCCATTTGCGCCGGCCCGGTGAGCTGGCTTTCCCGCACCGCGAACGGCAAGGGCTCGCCGGCCTGGGCCAGTTGCAGCGCGCACAGCGCAAGCAGCGGGACGCTCCAGCGGCGCGCCGGCCAGCAAGCCACGCCACGCCGCCGCTTGCCCTTCGGATCGCTTTTTTCGCCTGCGTTCATTGCCAGTCTCCGTCAAATTATTATGGTTGAACTACCGTGCAGGCCGCTGTCCCGGCATGCCGAAAATTACAGAATATTGTAAGCAAACGTTTGCGCAAACGTTTGCCAAGGTAGCTGAAGTGTTTATAGTTGTCAATATAAACATGGGAAAGTTGCAGGTTGATGACCGGACGCGGCGTGGCCGGCGCAATTGCCAGTGAATTTCTTGACAATTTATGGGCGAGTGGATAATGTGGAAAAACGTTTGCGCAAACGTTTTCTTTTGCGCGTCCCGCCAGTCCCAAGGTTTTATTCGATGGAGATGTCCGGTGTTACCTAGCAAATTCAAGATGGTTGTAGCCGTCGCCACGGCAATGCTCGCGCTGCCGCCAGCCATGGCGCAGGACAAGCCGCGCGTCGGCCTGGTGATGAAATCCCTGTCCAACGAGTTCTTCAAGAACATGGCCGACACCGCGCAGGCCTACCGCGCCAAGCGGGGCGACTTCGAGCTCAAGGCGGTCGGCATGAAGGACGAGACCGACGTCGACTCCCAGGTGGTGGCGGTCGAGAGCATGACGATACAGAAGGCGAACATCATCGTCCTCGCGCCGGCCGATTCGCGCGCGATGGTGGCGCCGGTGGCCAAGGCGCTCAAGGCCGGCATCATGGTGATCAACATCGACGTCGCGCTGGACGAGGCCGCCAAGAAGAAGGCCGGGCTGGAGCTGGCCTTCATCGGGCCGGACAACCGCGAGGGCGCCAAACTGGCCGGCGACGCGCTGGGCAAGACGCTCAAGCCCGGCGACAAGGTGGTGATCATCGAAGGCAATCCCGGCGCCGACAACGGCCGGCAGCGCAAGGCCGGCTTCATGGACTCGGTCAAGCAATACCAGCTCGACCTGGTCGCCTCGCGCAGCGCCATGTGGGGCACGGACGAGGCCAACCAGGTGTTCACCAACATCCTGACCGCCCATCCCGACATCAAGGGCGTGATGGCCGCCAACGATTCCATGGCGGTCGGCATCGTCAAGGCCATCGACGCGGCCGGCAAGAGCGGCAAGATCAAAGTGGTCGGCTTCGACAACATCCCGGCCGTGCGGCCCCTGATCAAGTCGGGCAAGATGCTGGCCACCGTGGACCAGTTTGGCGCCGAGATGGCGGCCAATGCAATCGACCTCGGCCTCAAGGCGCGCAAGTCGGGCGTGCCGCTCAAGGGCTGGGTGAAGACGCCGGTGGCCCTGGTCACCGCCGCGGACCTGAAGTAAGCCATGCCCGCCTCCCTTGACGCGGCCGCCCCGGCGCTGCGGGTCAGCGGCATCAGCAAGCGCTATCCGGGCGTGGTCGCGCTCGACCATGTCGACCTGGAACTGCATGCCGGCAGCGTCCACGCGCTGGCCGGCGAGAACGGCGCTGGCAAGTCGAGCCTGATCCGGGTGCTGTGCGGCACCGTCGCGCCGGACGGCGGCACGATGTCGCTGGCGGGCGCGGCGTATCGCCCGCGCAATCCGCTCGACGCCATACAGAGCGGCATCCGGGTGGTGCACCAGGAGCTGCTGATGCTGGAGCACCTGACGGTGGCCGAGAACCTGCTGTTCGCGGCGCTGCCGCGCACGCGCCTGGGCCTGATCGACCGCAGGGAGCTGAACCGCCGCGCCGGCGAGCTGCTCAGCCTTGTCGGGCTGGAGGATGTCTCGCCCGCGCAGACCGTGCACACGCTGGGCATCGCGCAGCGCCAGTTGATCGAGATCGCCAAGGCGCTGTCCGGCGCCAGCCGCATCATCGTGCTCGACGAGCCGACCGCGACGCTGACCTCGCGCGAAAGCGCGCGCCTGCTGGACCTGATCGTGCGCCTGCGCGACAGCGGCGTGGCCATCCTGTTCGTGTCGCATCATTTGCAGGAACTGTTCGCGGTGTGCGACCGCGTGACCGTGCTGCGCAATGGCCGCACGGTGGCCACCGAGCCGATCGCCGCCGTCACTCCGCGCAAGCTGGTGAACCTGATGGCCGGCCGCGACGTGCCGGCGCTGCCGGCCCGCGTGCGCGGCGGCGCGGCCCC
>NZ_WWCX01000052.1:0-43203 GCF_009857655.1 Duganella vulcania | reverse complement strand
CCGGCCGACATCAAGCTGACCGTGCTGAACGATGAATCGCTGAAGGTGCAAAGCCAGCTCGACAACGTGAAGGAAACCATCATCGAAGGCGCGGTATTCGGCGGCCGGCGCCGCCAGCGGCAGGCGCGACACCAGCGCCACCTGCGGCACCACGCGCGCGGCGCCGGTCAGCGGATCGGGCGCGGCCTCGAAGCCGGCCAGCGTGGCCTCGCGGTAGCGAACGCTGTGGGCCAGCACGTCGCGCAGCGCCGCCAGCGAGAAGATCTCCTGCAGGCCGATCACGTCGGCGTCCAGTTGGTCAAGCTGCTGCGCGGTCCACAGGACTTTCGCTTGGTACTGGTCCGGCGTCAGCGGCTCCAGATTGTCGTACAATTTCGCCCCAGGCTGGGAAAGATTGCAAACATTGAAAGTGGCAAAGCGAATTTCCTGCTGCATAATAAGAAACTCCCGATCGAACATTACTTCACAAGCAGCGTATCACGCATGGCTAAAAAAGAGCACATCTCCGAAACTCCCGCGACCCAAATGCTGCGCAAGCACAAGGTGGCCTTCAGCGAGCACCCCTACACCTACGAGGAGCACGGCGGCACCACGGTGTCGGCGCGCGAACTGGGCGTGGACGAACACCACGTGGTCAAGACCCTGGTCATGCAGGACGAGGCCGCCAAACCCTTGATTGTGCTGATGCACGGCGATTGCAAGGTCTCGACCAAGAACCTGGCGCGCGGCATCGGCTGCAAGTCCGTCGAGCCGTGCAAGCCGGAGGTGGCCACCCGCCACAGCGGCTACCAGATCGGCGGCACCTCGCCGTTCGGCACCCGCAAGGTGCTGCCGGTGTATGTCGAGGATAGCATCCTTGCGCTGGAAACGATTTATATCAATGGCGGCCGCAGGGGTTATCTGGTTGGCATCGCGCCGCAGGTGCTGGTCGACTTGTTGCAGGCCAGGCCGGTGCACTGCGCGCTGGCCGATTAAGCCTCGGCAGTGTATATTCAGCGGCCCCCAACGGGCGTATGACAACTTTTGAGGAAATAATGAATACAGTTTGGATGACCGTCGCCGCCTATCTGATCGGCTCGATCTCGTTTGCCGTCGTCATGAGCAAGTTGTTCGGCATCGCCGATCCCCGCACCTACGGTTCGAAAAACCCCGGCGCCACCAACGTGTTGCGCAGCGGCAACAAGGGCGCGGCCATCATGACCCTGGTCGGCGACGGCGCCAAGGGCTGGCTGGCGGTGTGGCTGGCGATGCGCTACCAGAACCAGTTGCAGATCGGCGACGCCACCATCGCGCTGGTGGCGATCGCGGTGTTCCTGGGCCACCTGTGGCCGGTATTCTTCCGTTTCGTCGGCGGCAAGGGCGTGGCGACCGCGCTGGGCGTGCTGCTGGGCCTGAATCCGTGGCTGGGCCTGGCCACGCTGGTGACCTGGCTGGCGGTGGCGTTCGCGTTCCGCTACTCGTCGCTGGCCGCGCTGGTGGCGGCGCTGTTCGCGCCGTTCTACTACGGCCTGCTGTTCGGCGTCGAGCCGCAACTGTTTGCCGTGTTCGTCATGAGCGCGCTGTTGGCTTTCCGTCACAGCAAGAATATTTCCAATTTGCTCGCAGGCAAGGAAAGCCGCATCGGCAGCAAGAGCAAAGACGCCGTCAAAGCCAAGAAAAAGTAAGGCCATCCCCGTCCCGGCGCTTGATTTCGCGCCGGGCGTCGCCATATGCTGAAGATTCTGTTTAGCAAAGGCACATCATGAGCACTCCCCTGAAAATCGATTTCGTCTCCGACGTTTCCTGCCCTTGGTGCGCCATCGGCCTCAAGTCGCTGGACCAGGCGCTGGCCAATATCGGCGACGAGGCGGCGGTGAGCCTGCACTTCCAGCCGTTCGAACTGAATCCCAAGATGGCCCCCGAAGGCCAGGACATCGGCGAGCACCTGGCTGAAAAATACGGCTCGACCGCCGCCCAGCAGGAACAGGCGCGCGAGATGATACGCGCGCGCGGCGCCGAAGTCGGCTTCGATTTCGCGATGGGCAAGCGCAGCCGCATCTACAACACCTTCGACGCGCACCGCCTGCTGCACTGGGCCGAGCTGGAGGGCAAGCAGAAGGAGCTGAAGGAAGCGCTGTTCGGCGCCTACTTCACCCAGGGCGAGGATCCGAGCTCGCACGAGGTGCTGCTGCGCGTGGCCGGCGAGGTGGGGCTGGACACCGATGCCGCCGCCGAGGTGCTGCGCACCAACCGCTACGCCGACGAGGTGCGCGAGCGCGAGCAGTTCTTCCAGCGCCACGGCATCAACTCGGTGCCGGCCGTGATCATCAACGAGCGCCACCTGATTTCGGGCGGGCAGCCGGCCGCCGTGTTTGAAAAGGCGCTGCGCGAGATCTTGGCGCAGACGGCCTAAAAAAATCGGCCCGGCGGGGGCAAGTGCTCCCGCCGTCCTTGTTTTGCGATAAACTGGCCGGGTAGCACCATAGCTCGGTCCCGCGTCACGCCGGGTGCCCAAAAAAAGATCGACGTCGCTACAGGGAGGCCTATGCTGGCCGCAGAAAAAGTACACACACTGTCCATCGCCCGTCCGCAGGCCGACCAGTTCCGCCTGGCCGCACTGCACCGTTACCACATCCTCGACACTCCCGCCTGCGAAGACTTCAGCTTCCTCACCGAGCTGGCCGCCAAGGTGTGCGAGGTGCCGTACGCCTTCATCTCGCTGGTGGACGCCGAGCGCGTCTGGATCAAGTCCTGCGCCGGCATGCAGCTGGGCGAGCTGCCGCGCGGCGAGAGCTACTGCTCGCTGGCGGTGCTGGGCGAAGCCGCCACCGAAATCCCCGACCTGACGCAGGACTTCCGCACCGCCCACATGCCGCTGACGGTCAACGCACCGTTCATGCGCATGTACAGCAGCGTGGCGCTGACCTCGTCGGACGGCTTCGCCATCGGCACGCTGTGCGTGATGGACACCAAGCCGGGCGGCCTGAGCGCCGGGCAGCACGCCACGCTGGTCAAGCTGGCGCGCCAGGTGATGGCGCTGATCGAACTGCGCGCCAACCAGAAGACGCTGGAGTCCGCCGTGCGCGAGCTGGAGCAGCTGGCCACCACCGACGAGCTGACCGGCCTGCACAACCGCCGCTCGCTGCTGCACCGCCTGAAGTTCGAGGCCGCGCGCGCCAAGCGCTTCCGCTCGCCGCTGTCGGCGGTGATGATAGACCTCGACCACTTCAAGCGCATCAACGACGAATACGGCCACGCGGTCGGCGACCAGGTGCTGGCCAGCGTCGGCCGCCTGCTGCGCGAGAGCGTGCGCGTGATCGACGTACCGGGCCGCTACGGCGGCGAGGAACTGTGCGTGATCCTGCCGAACACGCCGGTCGAAGGCGCCTGCAAACTCGCCGAAACCCTGCGCGCCAAGATCGAGGCGCAACTGCACTACGCCGGCCCGCGCCTGCTGCCGGTGACGGCCAGCCTGGGCGTGGGCTCGTTCGACCACATGGGCATCGCCGACGCGGAAAGCCTGCTGCGCCAGGCCGACGACTCGCTGTACCGCGCCAAGCACGCCGGCCGCAACCGCGTCGAATGCGGCCCCACCTGACAATCACACCGAAAGGAAGTCTCCATGCCCACCGCCACCTGGAACGGCGTCGTCATCGCGCAGGCGAAGGACGACGAGGTTGAAATCGTCGAGAACAACGTCTACTTCCCGCCGTCCAGCGTCAAGCGGGAATACCTGCAGCCCAGCGCGCACACCACGCGCTGCCCGTGGAAGGGCCTGGCCAGCTACTACAGCCTGAACGTCAACGGCAAGGTCAACGAGAACGCCGCCTGGTACTACCCCGAGCCGTCCGAGAAGGCCGCGCAGATCAAGGACCACGTGGCGTTCTGGCGCGGCGTGGACGTGCAGCGCTAAGAGGTACATGGACAATCTCACCCACAGCATCATCGGCTTCGGCGTTGGAGAACTGGTGCACCGCAGCCTGCCCGTCGAGGCGGATGCGCCGTCGCAGCGGGTGCGGCACCGGCTGTTGCTGGTGTCCTGCGCGCTGGCCAGTAATTTTCCCGATCTCGACCTGGTGCTGAACAAGCTGCTGCCCGATCCGCTGGGCTATCTGCTCAATCATCGCGGCCATACGCACACGGCTTTGCTGTTGTTGCCGCAGGCTTTGCTGCTGGCGGCGCTGCTGTGGTTATGCTGGCCGTCGGCGCGGGTCCTGTTGAAGGCCAGCCGGCCGGCGCGCCTCGGCCTGGCCTTGAGCGTGGGCCTCGGCTTCGCGCTGCACCTGGTGATGGACTTCACCAATTCGTATGGCATCCATCCTTGGTATCCGTTCACCGGCCGCTGGTTCTACGGCGACATGGTGTTCATCGTCGAGCCCTTGTTCTGGGTGGCGATCGGCGTGCCGATGGCGTTGATCATGCGCTGGCGTTCGCTGCGCATGCTCGGCCTGGCCTGTCTGTTCGCGGCGCTGGTGGTGTTCGCCGCCAAGGGCTATCTGGGCTGGACGTCGTTCGCGGCGCTGCTGGCGATTGCATGCGCCTGCGGCGCGGCGCAGTGGCGCGCCGGCGCGCAAGGCCGGGCGGGCCTGGTGCTGGCGCTGGCCGTCTGCGCCGGTTTCATCGCGGTGCAGGGCGTGGCTTCGCATTATGGGCGCGAGCAGATCAGCGCCGCGCTGCTGAAGGCCGATCCCGGCGTGCGCGTGATGGATGTGGCGATGACCGCGTTTCCGTCGCAGCCTTGGTGCTGGTCGTACGCCAGCCTGGAAGCCAATGAGAAGCAGGGCTACTACCGCCTGCGGCGCGGCGTGGCCAGCCTGGCGCCGACGTGGCTGGCGCCGATGGCTTGTCCGGCGGGCTTGGTCGGATCGCCGGCCACGGTGCTGGCCTTGTCGCCGGGCGTGCAGCAATTCGGCACCGTGTTGGCCAGCCTGCCGGCGCTGCGCATGCTGAAGGCCGAGAACTGTCAAGTCGACGCCTGGCTGCGCTTCGCGCGCATGCCGGCGCTGATGCTGTCGACCGGCGAGTTGGCCGACTACCGCTTCGCCACCACGCCGCGCGGGAACTTCACCACGCTGCATGCCACGCAGGCCGTGCAGTGTCCCGAGGGCGTGCCGGCGTGGGGCTATCCGCGCGAGGACTTGCTGTCGCTGCACCCGCCGGGCAAGCTTTAAGCCGCTTTTTGCAGCGTATCGAAATCGGTCGATACCGCCAGCTCCAGCCACTGCGCCATCTCGGCTTCAACCGACAGGTTCTTGGCGCGCACGCGTTGCACCGTGTCCGAGCCCAGTTGCAGGCGCACCGGCGGCTGCGCGCTGTCGGCCAGTTGCAGCAGGGCGCCGGCCAGCTTGGCCGGATCGCCCGGCTGCTGGTGATTGACGCCGGCCGCGAACTCGCGCATCGCGCCGACAGTGGCCGCATAGGCATCGATGCGGTCATGCGTGGTGGCCAGCGACGAGGCGTCGAGGAAGTCGGTGCGGAAGAAGCCCGGCTCCACCACCGTCACATGGATGCCCAGCGGCGCCAATTCCGTCGCCAGCGCCTCGCTCAAGCCCTCGACCGCGAACTTGGTCGAGCTGTACAAGCCCCAGCCGGGAAACGCCGTGTAGCCGCCCACCGACGAGATGTTAATCACGTGGCCGCTGCCTTGCTTGCGCAGCGCCGGCAGCGCGGCGCGGGTGACGTTGAGCAGGCCGAAGACGTTGGTGTCGTACAGCGCGCGCACTTCCTCGGCGTTGGCTTCCTCCACCGCGCCCAGCAGGCCGTAGCCGGCGTTGTTGACCAGCACGTCGATGCGGCCGAAGCGCGCCAGCGCCTGCTGGACCGCGGTGACGGCTTGCGCCTCCAACCTGACGTCCAGCCGCAGCGCCAGCAGGTTGGGATGGTCGCCCAGCGCGGCGGTCACGGTGCGCGGATCGCGGGCGGTGGCGACCACGAAGTCGCCGCGCGCCAGCGCCTGTTGCGCCGTCAGCACGCCGAAGCCGCGCGAGGCGCCGGTGATGAACCATACTTTTTGTGCAGTGCCAGTCATGATCGTTTCCTTTGGATGGGTGAGTTGATAGCGTGCAGTGTAGGCGGGGGCGACCTGCTACACTAGCCATGGCAAAGCTGTTTGATTATCATCTTTTGGTTGTAAATATGGATAAAGCCCGAGTCCTCAGTTTGTTCATCGCCGTGGTGCGCGCCAAGAGCTTCAGCCAGGCGGCCGTGGATGCCGGCCTGACGCCGCAAGCGGTCAGCAAGGCGGTGCGGCAGCTGGAGGTGCACCTGGGCGTGCGCCTGTTCCACCGCACCACGCGCAGCCTGAGCCTGACGGAGGAGGGCGCCCGCCTGTTCGAGCTGGCCAACCCCGGCCTGCGCCTGCTGGACGAGGCGCTGGACCAGATCCAGAACAGCCGCCTGGAAGTCGACGGCCTGATCCGCATGGTGGCGCCGATGTCGATCGGCACCACGGTCATCATCCCGCTGCTGCCGGAGTTCCAGCGGCGCCATCCCGGCGCGCATTTCGACGTGCAGCTGGACGACCATTTCACCGACCTGGTGGAGAACAAGATCGACGTCGGCTTTCGCGCCGGCAGCCCGCCCGAGCGCAACCTGGTGTCGCGCAAGCTGGGCGAGATCCTGCTGCTGCCCTGCGCCACGCCCGGCTATCTGGCCGAGCACGGCACGCCGCAGACGGTGGACGAGCTGCGGGAGCACCGCTGCACCGGTTTCCGCCGTCCCAGCACCGGCCGTTTGATGCCCTGGGAGTTGCAGGTGGATGGCGCGACGGTCTATCAGGAAATGCCGGCGGTGGCCAGCTTTAACACCGTGGAAGGGGAGTTGACGGCGGTGCGCAGCGGCCTGGGCATCGGGCAGCTGCCGGTGTTCATGATCGAGGCCGAGCTGGCCAGCGGCGCGCTGGTGCCGCTGCTGCCGCACACGGCCACCTCCAACAGCGGCGTGTTCATGTACTACCAGCAGCGCACCCTGATGCCGCTGCGGGTGCGGCACTTCATCGACTTCATCGCGGAACGGGTGCCGCAATTGCTGGCGGCGCAGGGGCGCGCGCTGAAACCCGCCTAGCCGGCCACTTGCCCAGCCGTATCGTGTCGTATGTTTGCCACAAAAAGGCCTAGAATCAAGTCGTATAGTCTACTTTTGACTTAGATGGTTGGCACGACAATTGCATTGCCCTCCAGAAAGGAACATGATCGACACACATGGAGGCTGTTATGAATACCGCAACTGAAAATAAATCAAACAACACAGTGGCCCACGAATCGTCGTCGGATGAACATCGCCTGCGTAGCGAGCGCATCGCCGCGCGCGGCGTGCACCTGGGCCAGGGCAAGCTGAAATACCTGCTGGCGCTGGCCGGCCTGGCCGTGCTGGCCTCGGTGGCGTTTGCCTAGACGACCTTGATGTCGTCCAGCGGCCAGCGCGGGCGCACGTTGAACGAGTAATCCTTTTTTGCCGCGTCCGGGTTGATCATCAAGCGCATGGCCCCGGCGAAGGCGATCATCGCGCCGTTGTCCGTGCAGAATTCCAGTTCGGGATAGTAGACCTTGAACTTCTTCTTGGCCGCCGCCGCGTTCAGCGACTCCCGCAGCTGCGAGTTGGCGCCCACGCCACCCGCGATCACCAACCGCTTCAGGCCGGTGTGCTTGAGCGCGGACACGCACTTCGCGGTCAGCACGTCGACGATGGCGTCAACGAAGCCGCGCGCGATGTCGGCCTTGTCCTGCTCGCAGATATTCGCGATGACTTTTTCCTCGTGGTTCTTCACCACCGTCAGCACCGCCGTCTTCAGGCCGGAGAAGCTGAAATTGAAATCCTTGGTATGCAGCATGGGGCGCGGCAGTTTGTAGGCGGTCGGATCGCCGAACTCGGCCAGGCGCGAAATCGCCGGCCCGCCCGGATAGCCCAGGCCCAGCAGCTTGGCCGACTTGTCGAAGGCTTCGCCGGCCGCGTCGTCCAGCGTTTCGCCCAGCAGCGTGTACTGGCCGACGCCGTCCACCCGCATCAGCTGGGTGTGGCCGCCCGAGACCAGTAGCGCGATGAAGGGGAACTCCGGCGGCTGCGACGCCAGCAGCGGCGACAGCAGATGGCCTTCCAGGTGGTGCACGCCCAGCACCGGCTTGTCCAGCGCCAGGCCCAGGCTGCACGCCACGGACGAGCCTACCAGCAGCGCGCCGGCCAGGCCGGGGCCTTGCGTGTAGGCGATGGCGTCGATGTCGGCCAGCGTCTTGCCGGCGCCTTCCAGGGTCTGCGTCAGCAGCGGAATGGCGCGGCGGATGTGGTCGCGCGAGGCCAGTTCCGGCACCACGCCGCCGTACTCCTCATGCATCGCCACCTGCGAATACAGGGCGTGGGACAGCAGGCCGTGTTGCGTGTCGTACAGCGCAAGGCCGGTTTCGTCACAGGAGGATTCGACGCCGAGAACGATCATGGAGGGAGCACAAATGAAAAGAGGAATCCGCCATTGTAATGGAAAGTGCGTGCAAGCATGCACCACGGCGGCTCCGGGCCGCACTGGCGGAGTGCGGAATTTTGCCATTCGGTCAGGAGTTGGCGCGGTTTTCGTGGCACCGCTTTTGCTTAGACAACCGGGGTGAGTTGACTAGGGAGGCGGGCGATGTCTGGACGATGGAAACTGATTTGCAAACTCAAGGATGTGCCCGTCACCGGCGCGCGCCTGGTGCCACGCGGCCTGGCCTGGCAGGATTTGCCGGGGGTGGCGCTGTTCCGTATCGGCGAGGAAGAGGTGCAGGCGGTGCTGGAGTCGGACGAGCCGGAGCCGCGCCGCTACTCCGTCAAGGTGGAGGACTGCAGGGTGTATCTGGACCTGGATGAGCTGAGCGCCCCGGCCAGCCAGGCCGAGGCGGCGCTGGCGGGGGCGTTCGGCGTGGCCACCAGGGTGATGGCCTTCGGCTAGCTTATGGACGTTGCTTCAGCTGCTTGTGCGCATCGCGCAGCATCTGTTCGGTGGTTTCCCAGTCGATGCAGCCGTCTGTGACCGAGCAGCCGTACTTCAGCTGGGTCAGGTCGGCCGGAATCTTCTGGTTGCCGCCGACGATGTTGGACTCGATCATCACGCCCACCAGCGACTGGTTGCCCTGCACGATCTGGTGGATGACATCGGCCATCACCAGCGGTTGCAGCTCAGGCTTCTTGTAGCTGTTCGCGTGCGAGCAATCCACCACCAGGTTGGCCGGCAGCTTGGCCTTGGCCAGCGCCTGCTCGGCGATCGCGATCGACACCGAGTCGTAGTTCGGACGGCCGTCGCCGCCGCGCAGCACCACATGGCCGTAGCCGTTGCCGCGCGTGCGCACGATCGCCACGTTGCCCTGCGCGTTGATGCCCAGGAAGGAGTGCGGATGCGCCGACGACAGGATGGCGTTGATGGCGATGCTGATGTCGCCGTCGGTGCCGTTCTTGAAGCCGACCGGGGTCGACAGGCCGGACGACATCTCTCGGTGGGTCTGCGATTCGGTGGTGCGGGCGCCGATGGCGGTCCAGGCGATCAGGTCGCCCAGGTATTGCGGCGAGATCGGGTCGAGCGCCTCGGTGGCGGTCGGCAGGCCCAGCTCGCACACGTCCAGCAGGAACTGGCGCGCCTTCTCCATGCCGACGTTGACGCGGAAGGAGTCGTCCATGTCCGGGTCGTTGATATAGCCCTTCCAGCCGGTGGTGGTGCGGGGCTTTTCGAAATACACGCGCATCACCAGCAGCATGGTGTCGGCCACTTCGGCCTGCAGGGCCTTCAGGCGGCGTGCGTAGTCCAGGCCGGCCACCGGGTCGTGGATCGAGCAGGGGCCGACTACCACGAACAGGCGCTTGTCCTTGCGGTCGATGATGTTGCGCAGGGCCTCGCGGCCCTTCATCACGGTGTCCGAGGCGCTGTCGGTCAGCGGCAGCTTGCTGTGCAAGGCTTCCGGCGACGGCATCGGCGCGAACGAGGTGACGTTGATGTTTTCGATATCTGGGGAGATCATGATTCTCTACGTATATTTATTGCGGGGGAGGGATAGTGTAGCCGAAATGCGGCGGACTGGTTTAAGCTGACGTTATGACCACACCAACCATCATTGAACCATTCCCGGCCGCACGTTTCATCAAAGAAATAGGCCGCGGCAAAAACGGCGCCCGCAGCATGACCCGCGACGACGCCCACGACCTGTACGCCGCCATGCTGGACGGCCGCGTTTCCGAACTGGAGCTGGGCGGCATTTTGCTGGCCATGCGCATCAAGGGCGAATCGGTGGAGGAGATCGCCGGCTTCCTCGACGCGACCGAGGCTTCCTTTGAACCGCTCAGCGCGCCGCCGGGCCAGTTCGCGCCGGTGTGCGTCCCGACCTACAACGGCGCCCGCAAGATGGCCAACCTGACGCCGCTGCTGGCTTTGCTCCTGGCGCGCGAGGGCGTGCCGGTGCTGGTGCATGGCGTGGCGCACGACGCCGGCCGGGTCGCCACGGCCGAGGTGTTCGAGGCGCTGGGCGTGCCGGCCGCGCGCCATCGCGCCGAGGCAGAAGAGGCCATGTCGCAGGGGCATCCGGCCTTCATCACCATCGACGTGCTGGCGCCCAAGCTGGCCTATCTGCTGTCGCTGCGGCGCCGGCTGGGCGTGCGCAACTCCACCCACACGCTGGTCAAGATCATGCAGCCGTTCGCCGGACCGGCGCTGCGGCTGGTGTCGTACACGCACCCCGAGTACCTGGAAATGCTGGGCGAATACTTCACCACGGCGGCCCTGCCGGAGCGCGGCGACGCCTTCCTGATGCGCGGCACCGAGGGCGAGACCGTGGCCAACGCCAACAAGGCGCAGCAGATCGACTGGTTCCACGGCGGCCTGCGCACGACGCTGGTGCCCAAGCAGACACTGGTGGGCGAACTGCCGCTGCTGCCGGAGGACAAGGGCGCGGCCACCACGGCGGCCTGGATCCGCTCGGTGCTGGACGGCGAGGTGCCGGTGCCGCCGTCGATCGTCGAGCAGGTGGCGCAGTGCCTGCTGGTGTCGCGCACGCTGCAGTCGCGCCAGCGGGTGAGCGAGCCGATCGAGTAAGCAAGCAGATGAGCAAGCGGAGCCTTCAAGTACAATACGCCTTTGGACGATTGGATTTGATATGGCAAAGTTTGATGTAGCGGTAATCGGCGCGGGCGCGGCCGGCATGATGTGCGCGGCCACGGCGGCCCAGCGCGGCAAGCGCGTGGTGCTGATCGACCACGCCACCAAGCTGGCCGAGAAAATCCGCATCTCCGGCGGCGGCCGCTGCAACTTCACCAACATCAGCGCCGGCCCGGCCAACTTCCTGTCCGAGAATCCGCACTTCTGCAAGAGCGCGCTGTCGCGCTACACCCCCGCCGACTTCGTCGCGCTGGTGAAGAAGCACCGCATCGGCTACCACGAGAAACATCGCGGCCAGCTGTTCTGCGACGACTCCGCCGAACAGATCATCGACATGCTCAAGGATGAATGCTCGGCCGGCGACGTGCACTGGCGCATGCCGTGCAAGGTCGCCAGCCTGGCGCAGGCGGACGAGGGCGGCTTCGTCTTGCGCACCGACAGCGGCGACATCGAGGCCGACAGCGTGGTGATCGCCACCGGCGGCCTGTCGATCGCCAAGATCGGCGCGACCGACTTCGGCTACCGCATCGCCGAGCAGTTCGGCCTGCGCATGGTCGAGCCGCGCCCGGCGCTGGTGCCGCTGACCTTCGACCCGCAGCAGTGGGCGCCGTTCGTGGAAATGGCCGGCATCGCGCTGGAGGTGGACGTGGAAACCGGTTCCTTCAAGGGCCGCAACCCGACCGGCGGCCGCTTCCGCGAAGACTTGCTGTTCACCCATCGCGGCCTGTCCGGCCCGGCGATCCTGCAGATTTCCTCGTACTGGACGCCGGGCACGCCCATCGTCATCAACCTGATTCCCGAGCTGGACCTGGCTGCCACGCTGATCGAAGGCAAGGGCACGATCAAGAAACAGCTGGGCAATGTGCTGTCGCAATGGCTGCCGGCGCGCCTGGCCGAGGGGCTGCTGCTGGCGCACGGCCTGGCGCCGGACGCCCGCCTGGCCGACCTGCCGGACGCGCAACTGCGCAAGCTGGGCGCGGCCATCAACCAGTGGACCATCACGCCCAACGGTTCCGAAGGCTACAAGAAGGCCGAAGTCACGCGCGGCGGCGTCGACACCCGTGAGCTGTCGCAGCAGAGCATGATGGCCAATAAAGTGCCGGGCCTGTACTTCATCGGCGAGGCGGTGGACGTCACCGGGTGGCTGGGCGGCTACAACTTCCAGTGGGCGTGGGCTTCAGGTGTGGCGGCGGGGCAGGCGGTCTGATATACTGGCGGTCCCTGGAAGTTAGTGGCGTCCCGCAATCGTTGAAGTTGTAGAAAGATTGCACCATACGCCGCGTTGTTTTTGCAGTGAAAGCCTTACGGTTGGCCGTTCAGATGGCCAGGCGTCTTCCATTTTCTCGCAAAAGCTGCTATAGTCTCTTTCTCCCTATAACCTCAAACGGTTTGAATTTTTACATGACCACTATTCGCCTTAAAGAAAACGAGCCGTTCGAAGTCGCAATGCGTCGCTTCAAACGCACCATCGAAAAAACCGGTCTGCTGACCGAACTGCGCGCACGCGAGTTCTACGAAAAGCCAACGGCTGAGCGTAAGCGCAAGCTGGCAGCTGCAGTGAAGCGTCACTACAAGCGCATCCGCAGCCAGCAACTGCCGAAAAAACTCTTCTAAGACTGCTCTTGCAGATTCAACCCGGCAGTATGGCGCTCACGCCTCGGGTTGCTTAAGAGATACCCGCCCCGGTTCGCCGCGGCGGGTTTTCGCATTTTTACTCCTATAATTTTTTGAGAGAAACTCCATGGGCTTGAGAGAACAAATCACCGAAGACATGAAAACCGCCATGCGCGCCAAGGAAGCCGGTCGCCTGGCGACCATCCGCCTGATCCTGGCGGAAATCAAGCGCAAGGAAGTGGATGAGCGCATCGAAGTCAACGACGACCAGACCGTGGCCATCGTGGAAAAAATGATCAAGCAGCGCAAGGATTCGATCACCCAGTTCGAAGCCGGCGGCCGCGCCGACCTGGCCGACATTGAAAAAGCCGAACTGGCGGTGCTGACCGCCTACATGCCTGCCGGCCTGTCCGACGAGGAAGTGGCCGCCGAAGTGGCCGCCGCCGTGGCCGCCTCGGGCGCCGCCGGTCCGCAGGACATGGGCAAGGTCATGGCCATCGTCAAGCCCAAGCTGGCTGGCCGTGCCGACATGACCGTGGTGTCCGCGCTGGTCAAGAAGGCGCTGGCTCCGGCCTGAGGCCTGTTGTTCCCGCCGCCGTCGCTTGATCCGCGTCAAAACCGGATCGGCGCGGCGGTATAGCCTGAACCATAACAAGACCGTATAGCCCTGTGATCCCACAATCCTTTATTTCCGATTTGCTGAACCGGGTCGACATCGTCGACGTGGTCGGACGTTACGTGCAGCTGAAAAAAGGCGGCGCGAATTTCATGGGCCTGTGCCCGTTCCACAATGAAAAATCGCCCAGTTTCACGGTCAGCCCGACCAAGCAGTTTTACCACTGCTTCGGCTGCGGCGCCCACGGCACCTCGATCGGTTTCCTGATCGAATATTCCGGCATGGGCTTTGTCGATGCCGTCAAAGAGCTGGCGCAAAACGTCGGCATGGTGGTGCCCGAGCAGGACGACAAGATACCGCCGGCCCAGCGCGCGCAAATGGCCGCGCAGAGCCTGGCCCTGACCGAGGCGATGACGCGCGCCAGCGATTTTTACCGCGCCCAGCTGCGCGGCGCCACCGACGCCATCGCCTACCTGAAGAACCGCGGCCTGACCGGCGAAATCGCCGCCCGCTTCGGCCTCGGCTACGCGCCGGCCGGCTGGGACAATCTGCGCTCCATCTTCCCCGACTACGAGGCGGTGGCGCTGGCCGAGGCCGGCCTGGTGATCGACAAGGTGGACGAGGACGGCGGCAACCGCAAACGCTACGACCGCTTCCGCGAGCGTGTGATGTTTCCGATTAAAAACACCAAGGGCCAGGTCATCGCCTTTGGCGGCCGGGTGCTGGACCACGGCGAACCGAAGTACTTGAATTCTCCCGAAACGCCTTTATTTTCAAAGGGATTCGAACTGTATGGCTTGTTCGAAGCGCGCCAGGCGATCCGCGATGCGGGTTATGTGCTGGTGACGGAGGGATATATGGACGTGGTGGCATTGGCGCAGATGGGTTTCCCGCAAGCCGTGGCAACGCTGGGCACCGCCTGCACCACCCATCACGTACAGAAATTGTTGCGTCAAACCGACACGGTGATCTTCAGTTTCGACGGCGACAAGGCCGGCCGCCGCGCCGCGCGGCGCGCGCTGGAAGCCTGTCTGCCGCACGTGACGGACAACAAGACCATCAAGTTCCTGTTCCTGCCCACCGAGCACGATCCGGACAGCTACGTCCGCGCCCACGGCAAGGAAGCGTTCGAGCAAGAGATTCACGAGGCCATGCCGCTGTCGCAGTTCCTGGTTAAGGAAGCGGTCGGCGAGCATGATTTGCAGAGCCCGGAAGGCCGCGCGCGCGCCCAGTTCGACGCCAAGCCGATGTTGCAGTCGATGACGCCGACAGCGCTGCGCCTGCAGATCGTGCGCGGCCTGGCGCAGCTGACGCAGACCACGCCGTCCGAGATCGAGGTGCTGTTCGAGCTGGCCAAGCCGGTGGCCGTGGCGCGCCAGGCGCCGCCGCGCACCGGGCGGCCGGTGCCGGTCGGGCTGGAGTTGCAGATCGTACGGCTGCTGGTGGCGCATCCGCCGCTGGCGCTGGATATCGACGCCTCCGCGTTGGCGGCGTTCAATTATTTCGGCGCCGAGCCGGCCGAACGGCTGGCGCAGCTGGTGGCGTCGGCCCAGGCGCTGGGCCCGAACGGCAGTTTCGCCGCTTTTGCCCAGCACCTGAAGTCGCAGGGCGACGAGTACGACGGCATCATCGGCGAGATCGTCAAGGAGCCGGAATCGGATTACGACGCGGTGCGCCTGTTCCTGCGCGGCGCGATCCGCCAGGTGAAGAACGACGCGCTGAAACAGGAGTTGAGTCAGTTGTTCGCGGCCGGCCTGTCGTCCGACGAGATCGGCGTACGCTACCGGGAGCTGACCGCGCAGCAGGATCAATTGCTGCGCGAAGCGCAGGCAGAGTTGGCGAACAGATAATGTTGCAAGTCGTTTTGTATAGTAATGTTTCTGTCATTGTTGCAGCGGGCCGAAGTGGGGTTCTGCCCTCTGGAAAATGAAAAGTGACGTGCTATAATAAAACGCTAAGTGTTGTATGTTTTGGCATCGTTTTTCAGTTCAGAGTGTGTTTGTTTTCAGTCAGTTAGGCTCTTGATCGACATGGGATGACGGGTGTCGGCGGCCAGGGCCAGCTTGGGTTGATCCAACCCGGTCATGGTTTCTCGCCCCCACGCGCGTGTCCGATGCAGTAGAATTTCCGCCAAGAGAGGGTGGAATTCTGTTGAGGTCGATCGGCCCGACCAGGTGTAAGTAAGTCGTAGTATTGTCGGACTTGTGCAGTCGGCATGTCCGAAGACGTAGGCCCGCAAGGGCCGCAAGAAACTTTATCCTAAATAAGCAAGTCGTTGTGTAATCGAAAGCGCCTGTGCCAATCAAGAAACCTGAATCCAAAGCGGCTGCAAAGCCGAGCAAAGTGACCGCAAAATCCGCTAAAACGGCGGACAAATCGGAAACGCGTGTCGCCAGCAACCCGCCGGCGGTCAGCCAGACCACCGACGCGGCCGCGCTTGCTGCCATCGATACTTCGGGCTACGTGCTGCCATCGGTCAAAGTGCCGGGCCGGCGCGGCCGCAAGCCGAAGGAATTCCAGCCTGAAAACGACGAAGTCGCCGCGCTGAACGCGGTCGAACGCGCCGAACTGAAGGCGGTCGACAAGGCCAAGGCCAAGGACCGCAAGGCCAAGGAAAAGGCGCTGCTGAAGGACGCTTTCTCGTCGGACACGGAAGCCACCGAGGAAGAACTCGAACGCCGCCGCCAGAAGCTCAAGACCCTGATCAAGTTCGGCAAGGAACGTGGCTTCCTCACGTACGCCGAGATCAACGACCACCTGCCGGAAAATATCGTCGATCCCGAAGCGATCGAAGGCATCATCGGCACCTTCAACGACATGGGCATCGCCGTCTACGAGCACGCGCCGGACGCCGAGACCCTGCTGCTGTCGGACAACGTCGCCACCGTCACCAGCGACGACGAAGCCGAAGCGGCCGCCGAAGCGGCGCTGTCGACCGTCGACTCCGATTTCGGCCGCACCACCGACCCGGTGCGCATGTACATGCGCGAGATGGGCTCGGTCGAACTGCTGACCCGCGAAGGCGAAATCGAGATCGCCAAGCGCATCGAAGACGGCCTCAAGGACATGATCCAGGCCATTTCCGCCTGCCCGGTGACGATCGCCGAGATCATCGCCGCCTCCGACCGCATCCGCGCCGATGAAATCAAGATCGACGAAATCGTCGACGGCCTGGTCGACGAGAACGAGGAAGTGGCCGCGCCGGTAGCGCCGCCAGCCCCGGCCGAAGAGGACGAGGAAGAAGAGGAAGAGGAAGAAGAGGAAGAAGAGGAAGAGGAAGAAGCGAGCGCCTCGGGCGCCGCCGGTTTCTCGGCCGAACAGCTAGAAGCGTTGAAAAACGCCGCGCTGGAAAAATTCGACGTCATCTCCCTGCAATTCGACAAGATGCGCCGCGCCTTCGAGAAGGAAGGCTACAACTCCAAGGCCTACGTCAAGGCGCAGGAAGCGATCTCGTTCGAGCTGCTGGGCATCCGCTTCACCGCCAAGGTGGTCGAGAAGCTGTGCGACACCCTGCGCGGCCAGGTCGACGAAGTGCGCCATATCGAGAAGCAGATCCTGGACGTGGCCGTGAACAAGTGCGGCATGCCGCGCGCCCACTTCATCAAAGTCTTCCCGGGCAACGAAACCAACCTGGAATGGGTGGACGGCGAAGTGGCCGCAGGGCACGCGTACAGCGCCATCCTGGGCCGCAACATCCCGACCATCAAGGAACTGCAGCAGCGCCTGATCGACCTGCAAGCGCGCGTGGTGCTGCCGCTGCCGGATCTGCGCAACATCAACCGCCAGATGGCGGCCGGTGAAATGAAGGCGCGCAAGGCCAAGCGCGAGATGACCGAGGCCAACTTGCGCCTGGTGATCTCGATCGCCAAGAAATACACCAACCGTGGTTTGCAATTCCTCGACCTGATCCAGGAAGGCAACATCGGCCTGATGAAGGCGGTGGACAAGTTCGAATACCGCCGCGGCTACAAGTTCTCGACGTATGCGACGTGGTGGATCCGCCAAGCCATCACCCGCTCGATCGCCGACCAGGCGCGCACCATCCGTATTCCGGTGCACATGATCGAAACCATCAACAAGATGAACCGGATTTCCCGCCAGATTCTGCAGGAAACCGGCGCCGAGCCGGACCCGGCGACGCTCGCCATCAAGATGGAGATGCCCGAGGACAAGATCCGCAAGATCATGAAGATCGCCAAGGAACCGATTTCGATGGAGACGCCGATCGGCGACGACGACGATTCGCACCTGGGCGACTTCATCGAGGACAACAACACGCTGGCGCCGTCGGATGCCGCGCTGCACGCCTCGATGCGCGGCGTGGTCAAGGATGTGCTGGACTCGCTGACCCCGCGCGAAGCTAAGGTGCTGCGCATGCGTTTCGGTATCGAAATGTCGACCGACCACACCTTGGAAGAGGTGGGCAAGCAGTTCGACGTGACGCGCGAGCGTATCCGCCAGATCGAAGCCAAGGCACTGCGCAAGCTGCGCCACCCATCGCGTTCGGACAAGCTGAAAAGCTTCTTAGAAGGCAACTAAGACTTGACTAGTGGCCGCGCTAGCCCTTATCCTCGCGAGTTCGTTTTAAAAACGACAGCGCGTAGGAGGGGCCGGCAAGGCTCCCAGCGCAAAGCAAGACTACTGGGCCTCTAGCTCATGCTTGGTTAGAGCAGCGGACTCATAATCCGTTGGTGCCGTGTTCGACTCACGGGAGGCCCACCAGAATTTTTATGTAGTGAAATCAAGCCCCTACGAGAAATCGTTGGGGTTTTTTTTCGTCGGGAGTTCCGGCCGCCCGGGGCCGCTCAGAGCTCGTGTCGAGCGCCCGGCATAGAACCCTAGAATGACTTCCTCGAAGTTGCCAATCAGCCCGCTAGCCAAGTGTTTTGCGTACCAATTGAATCGCGTGCTGACGCGGTAGTGCATCCGGGCTGTAAGCGCGGTCGAATGGGGGCCAGTTGGCGCTAATACATATTCTGTATCGATGACATCGAAATATTCGCCACCGATTTTCACGTGATCGTCCAATGCGCCCGGCGGAAAGGAATCGTCGCTGAAGTGATAGGTCCATCTGACATAGCGGTTCGTCTCCCACTGCGTCGCATGCTGGGTGAAATGTATTCCTTTGCCCATACGGACATCGCGCACTAGGCCCTCAGGCGTGACCCGGGTAACGCCGGAGACCGGCATCGGAACTCCAATACGGTACATCCACGCCTGGCCGACCTCCGCTTTTTCGATGTCCCGAGTGTCATGCAACTCACGCCAGACCGTTGGGGCGTCGGCGTTGATGACGACGGTGCGCTCAATTGATCCGACATAGGGTTCACCAGCGTGGTCCGGCAGCAGTGCCGCGAGTAGCAAGGGCATCATTGAGAAGCTGTACACCACTGGCTTTTTGGGCCAGTTGGTGCCACGGCAGATCGCGCCCATGAGCACCCCGCCAAGCGCACCATACACGGCGAACAAGGGCAGGACCAGGATTGCACAGATCAGGCCTTCGATCAGGATCGCCATGGTCGCCATCACGAACAGGACATTTGCGAGCATGCCTGCGAACAGATAGTAACGCCAGCTTCGGCGCTCGGAGAGTTCGGCAACATAGACCGTGACGGCGCCGACAGCGAGCGGTGCAAAACCGATAAAGGCGGGGTGCATTGCGTTCCAGGGATAGCCAGGGCTGCCCCAGAATATCAGGCGTAGCAAGACGCCGCATAGCGCCCCGGCGACCACGGGCCACCATTTGGAAAATGGAAGTCGCCGCACAGGTTCTTTATCCGAATAAATCATATTCTCTCCAGGGCGGTTGGTTGGGCCGGGGCGGGCGAAGCTGGATTGTCGATCGCCCGTACTTCGGGCCGGGCGGGAAGGTCGGCCGGCAATTTGAGATCCCAGGCCAGGCCAGCCCATTGCATGCACTGCAGGGTCCACCATCCCGGGTCCCATTCACCATCAGCAAGCCCAAGGCGTGCCGATCCCGGATAGGCATGATGGTTGTTGTGCCAGCATTCGCCCATGGTCATGAGCGACGTCAGGTGGATGTTGCGACCTTGCACCGCCGCGCCCGCGACTTCATAGTTCATGCCGCCATGGTTGTGGGCGAAGTAGCCGATCAACCAGTGGCCCAGTACGCCGGCCGTCACGCGCGCGCAAACGCCCCAGAATACGAATCCCCAGCCACCCCACCAATACAGCAGCAGCGCAAGCGGCACTTGCTGAAGCATCCATGTGCGTTCAAGGAAGAGGTAGAAACGGTCGTCGGCAATGCGGGATTCAAGTTCGATATGTGGCGGCGAGATCAGGCGTAGCTCGCAATTCAGTTGCCACCAGGCGTCGGTCCATATACCGCGGCCATGACGGAGGTAGTCGTGGCATGTCGGCAGGCGTTGCGCATAGTCGCGCAGTTCGTGCTGGCGCAATAGACCAAGCGGCCCGGCCAGTCCCACTTGCACACCGAGGTAGACCAGCAGGTATTCAAGCCACGGTGGGCATTGGTAACTATTGTGGATCAGTTTCCGGTGGCTACCGAGCGAGTGCCCCAGAAGCAAGACAGCCCCGGTCGAGCCGACGAAGACGCCGAATGCTCCGGCACTAAACTGGGCCGCACCGCCGATGACAGCGGCGCATGCCATCGAAATGAACCAGAGGGATTTGACCGGCGCGTACCTGACCTCGCCGTCAATCACGCTGTTATTGTCCGCGCAGCGCGCGCGGTGCCCCCGGAGACTCGCAGCCCGTTCTGTCATGGTCACTCTCCGCAAATTGAAAAACTATTAAGTGCTACGCTTTTTGAGTGCGCGCGACTCGCGTTTCAGCGGCCTGGCCACGGGGCAGACTTCGAAGGCATAGCCGGTCAAGGTATTGACCAGGCTATCTCGGTTGATCTGGTAGTAGACAAATTGCCCCTCTCGTTCGCGTGTGACGAGGCCGGCGTTTTCAAGGATCGATAAATGGCGCGAGATTGCCGGCGCGCTCATGGAAAAGCGTTGGGCGAGATCGGAGGTAGACAGCCGGGTTTCCGATAGGTACGCCAGGATTTGCCTGCGCGGGCCGGAGGCGAGAGCTTCAAAGACGAGGTCGAGGAGCATTTCGATTAACCTATTAACGAATTTGTTAATAGGTTAATCCTCGTTTTTGTGAATGTCAACAGGGCGCCGACTCAATACTGCCCCACCGTGCCGATCGAAAAATGACCCAGGGCGGGGCGCTGTGTTTTGTCCTGGTCGGTCAATGTCGATCAGACCAGCTTGAGTTCGCGTACCTTGTGGATCAGCTGCACCACATTGTGCACCTGCAGCTTGCGCATGACGTTTTCCCGATGCTTGTCGACGGTCTTGGCCGACAGGTTGAGCTGGGCCGCGACGTCGGCGCCGGCGTAGCCCTGATAAATCAATTGCACCGTCTGCAGTTCGCGTGCCGTCAACACCTCGGTGCAGGTGGCGATCTGCTGCTGCACCGCTACGCTCACCACCGTCTTGCCATTCATCACCTGCGCGATGCAGTGCAATAACTCGGTGCTGGAGCAGTCCTTGAGCAACACCGCGTCCGCCCGGGCATCGCGCAGCTGCTTGAGCACGATGCCCGACTGGGTGCCGGTCAGCGCGATCACCTTCAGCTTCGGATAGCGCTGCTTGCAATACCCCAGCATCGCCGACGACTCGCCGCCCGGCATGTGATAGTCGAGTATCAGCAAATCGATGGCCTGCTGCCGCAGCGCGGGTTGCACCTCCTCGAGGCTGGCGGCCTCGGCCACCACTCGCATGCCCGGTTGACTCTGCAATAGCAATTTCAGCCCTTGCCGGAAAATGGCGTGATCGTCGGCCAGCAGGATATCCATAAAGATGACTATCAGAAACGGTGATAGAATAATGATAACATCTCGGGAGGCGTCATTGTTGGCTAGATTTTTCGCATCGGTCTGGGTGGCGTTGCTGCTGTGCTGTTGCGCCGGCCATGCGCAGGCCCAAGGATGTTCCGAGTCGCCGGATGGCCAGACCGCCCTGCATGCATGCGTGCACGCCCTGCCGGACGCGGCCGCGGCGCAAGTCATGGCGGCCGCCGGGCTGCCCGCGGTGCCTGGCGGCCAGTGGTACCGCATCGATTTGTCCACTGCTGGCGGCAAGCGTTTGCTCGACATCGGCATCCCCGACGCCTACCGGGTGCGGGTTTTCCAGCAGCAGGGCGGACAACTGCGCAGCGCGCTGGACCTCGACGCGGCCAGCACCTACACCGATCGCCCGGTTCAGCATCGCCATCTGATGGCGCCGTTGTCGTTGGCGCCCGGCGCGGCGACGGTCTATGTCTATTATCACAGCCACGGCAAGTTGCTGATGTCGGCCCACCTGTGGCATCCCGACCAGCTCAATGCCAGCGATACCGAAGCGCATCTGTTCAGTGGCCTGGTGATCGGCATCATGCTGGCGATGGTGCCGGTTGCCGTGCTCGGACTGGGCGGCCAGCGCGCGTTTGGCTACCGTATGTATGGCGCCATTGTGCTGACGAACATACTCTTCGTCGGCCAGGTCGAGGGATATAATTTCGCCTTCCTGTGGCCCAACGCGCCAGTGTGGAATATGCTGGCGCCCGGTGTGCTGGGCGGGCTGTCGCTGATGGCGCATATCGGTTTTGCCATGGATTTCCTGCAGATGCGCGCGCGCATGCCGCAGCTCCACCGCTGGCACAGACTGATGCTCGTGGTCTGCGGATTGACGATCATCGCGCATGTGATTTACGAGCTCGATACACTGCTGACCATACAGATGCTCGCCTATTCGGGATTCGGTTGCGCGGTCGCCGTCATCGGCGTGCACCGGCGCATCGAAGCAGCGCGCTTCTATTTGTTGGGCACATCGATCTTGTTGGCCACGCCGCTGCTGCTGTTTATCTTTGTCATCTTGGGCTTGGACGCGGTGCCGCTGGTTCCCGTGCTGTCCTTTCCGAAATTCGCCGGCCTTGGCGAAACGCTGCTGTTCGGCGCGGCCGTCGTCAGCCAGCTCAAGAAGTTCAACGCCCGCCAAGCTGACAGTCGCCTGGCCGAGGCCGCGCAACTGCTGCAGGCGGAACAGGCCAAGCTGGCGGCCCTGGAGCAAGCCAACGAGCGTCTGCTGCGCCTGGCATCGGCTAGCCATGACATCGCCCAACCGCTGGCTTCGCTGCGGCTGGCGTTCAGCGCGCTGGCGCCGGTGGAAGGTCCCGTTGCCGAACATATCGACACCACGCTGGCCTACGCTCAGTCGCTGCTCAAGGACCTTATCGAGCAGGCGCGGCAGGACCAACGCCTGCCGGAACCGATCGTGCTCACCGCCATGTTCGGCCAGCTGGGGCAAGCCTTCCAGGCGCAGGCGAACGTCAAGGGCTTGCGCCTGTCCGTGCGCCCCAGCGACGCGCGGGTGACCGGCTCGTCGCTGCTGCTGTACCGCATTCTGGCCAATCTGCTGGCCAACGCCGTGCACCACACGCCCAGCGGGCGCATCGTGCTCGGCGCGCGGCGTCGTCCCGGCGGCATTGAAATCCAGCTGTTCGACACCGGGCCAGGCATCCCCGCGCCCGCGCGCGAACGGCTGATGCAGCCGTTTGAGCAAGGTGGCCATAGCGAAGGTTTCGGTCTCGGCCTGTTCATCGTCAAAAACCTCTGCCAGCAATGCGGCTATGCGCTACGCATCGCGTCCACGCCGGGACGGGGTAGTTGTTTCGCAGTTTTCATCCCCTCAACGTTGATGTGTTGATAAAAATACGGTGATTTCCGTATTTCCCCGCTGACCGGCGGTGACTACAGTGGCTGGACCGATGGCGCGCAACGCTATCTCACATCAACCACTGGGGAAACCGCCATGAAAACTTCCATCAAAACCACGCTGTCCGCGTTGGCAGCCGCCGTCGGCTGCAGCGCGCCGCTGGCTTATGCCGACACCATCACCTTCGACAACGCCGACCTGACCAGCGTCGCCGTGCGCCCGACCATTTTCACGACACAAGGCTTCGTATTCACCTCGCTCGATTTTGAATTGGTCGGCGGCGGTGTCGCGCCTTACAGCAACGGCACCAATGTGCTGAAGTTCGCGCCGCACGACATCGTCTCGGGGAGCGAAACCAACGCCGTCACCTTCCGCCGCCAGGACGCCGGGCTATTCAACCTCAACAGCCTGGAGTTCTCGCCGGGCGACTACGCGGGCAATGACGTCAGGATGGGCATCAAGGGCGTGTTTGCCAACGGCTCGACCGTCTCCGGATTTGTGCAGGCCCATAACGGCGGCGGTCTGACGCCGGTCGACTTCGAAGGCTGGACCAATCTGGCGTCGGTGGTCCTCACCGGCAATCTGCTGAGCCAAAGCTACGTCCAGGTGGACAACATCAATGTGACGGCCGTGCCGGAGCCGGCAAGCTACGCGATGCTGTTCGCCGGCCTGGGCTTGCTCGGCCTCGTGGGGCGGCGCGCCAGGCGCGCATGAATTTATCACCGTCGACGTCCGGACTGGCGTCCCAACCTGCTGTTCCAACCTAGGGGATTTAACATGAACTGCCACAAAAAATTGAACTCCATCGGCGCCGCGCTGCTGCTGGCCGCCGCGACCCTGCCAGCCATGGCCAGCACGCCGCTGGCCGGGCGCGACCAGCTCTTCCACGCTGTTGCGGCCACCGATCCGAATGCCACCTATCTGTATGACGCCGACTACAACATCACCTGGCTGCGCAGCACCACCGGCGCCAATGTGATGACCTTCGACCTCGCCAACAGCTGGGCCAGTCTCAACTGGGGCGGCTTGACCGGATGGCATTTGCCGACCGCGGGCAGCGTCTATGATCCCGGCCTCTATCCCAGTACGGTCAAGGGGATAGGTTCCGAGGCGGCCCATCTGTACTATGACGTACTGGGCGATCAACCAGGCCTGGACCATGCCGGCAATCCGCAGACGATCGTGCGTAACGCCGGTCCGTTTGGCGGCGCCGACGGCGTTCCGGCGATGATCTGGCTGTCCGGTACCCATGCCACGAACTCGGACTACGCCTACGCCTTCAGCTTCTTCGCCGGCATCAATGCCGAAGGGCCCAAGAGCGGACTGATCGGTGCCATGGCCGTGCGGAACGGCGACGTGTTGGCGGTGCCGGAGCCTGAAACCTACGCCATGCTGTTGGGTGGCCTGGGGCTGGTGGGGCTGGTGGCGCGCAAGCGCCGCTGATCAGCGCTTGCGCCGCCGCCCGCTGGCCGATGGTGGCCTGCGCCGGCGCGGCTGCGGCGCAGGTGTCGCCGGCGGATGTTTGCCGGTACGGCTCAGCCTTTGTCGGCAGACTCCACCGATCGCACATCCAGCATCGCGATCACCAGGTCCGCCTCGGTCAGCAGCGCCTTGACCGGGAAGCCATCCTCCAGCGCCACCACGGCGCCGCCGGCAATCTTCTCGTTGCCGGTGGGGGAGTTCGGCATGAAGGCGAATTGCGGGAACTTGCTTTGACCGTGCTGCGCGATGTCGCGCAGCGTGCGCGGGGCGGCACGCAACAGGCCGTTGCGCACGTGGCGCTGGCGCTCTTCGTTGCGCTCTTTCAGCAGCGCCGTCAGGCGTTCGATTTCCTTGTGCAGGCGGTCGGACTCGGCTTGCAGGTTGCGCAGGTCTTCGTCGCTGAGCGCGTCTTCCCATTGCGTCAGCTTCAGCAGGCCGCGTTTGTGCAGCGCCTGCCGTTGCAGGTCGAGGTCGACCGTGGACAGGCGCGTTTGATGCGCTTCCAGAGCCTGCTGTTCCTGCACATCGCCGTTGGCGCGGTGCCATTTGTCGCCGAAGTCGAACACCAGCCCGTCGAAGTAGAAATACATCGGCAGGCCTTGTTCGAGCACTTGACGGGTGGTCTGGTTCCAACGGCTGGCCAGTTCGGCCAGCGTCAGGGTGATAGGTTCGATGATGGGCATTGTTGTCGCGAGTGGAATTCAATCCGGGATTTTCTCACAGACGACACCGCGCCATCACTTTATCCGCTTGCGCATGAAGATGGTCGCTTGCGGGTTGTCGTTGTAGCGTGCGCAGCGCTCGTAGCCCAGCTGCTCGTACAGCCGGATCGCCGCGTGCAGGTCGTCCTTGGTGTCGAGGTAGACGGCGTCGTAGCCGGCCTGCGCGGCGTGGCTCTCCAGCGCCTGCATCAGCGCCTCGGCCAGGCCGCGCCGGCGGAAACGGTCGGCCACGTACAGGCGCTTGCACTCGGTCGCGCCGGCCACTTCCTGCAGCGGACGCATGGCCACGCAGGCGGCCGCCTCGCCGTCCACATAGGCGATCCACATCGCCGAGCTGGTGTCGTTGAGGAAGGCGCGGATGGCGTCGTCGTCATCGCGCAGCACGACGTTGATGACGTCGAAATATTCATGCAGCAGATGGCGGGCGTCGTCCAGTTCGGCTGCGGTGGCGCGGACCACGCGCGTGGCCGGCGTCGACAGGATGTGCTGCACCTTGCGCATCGCGTCCAGCAATTCCGCGCGCTGCGTTTCGCCCAGCTGCCCCAGCATGCGCACCGTTTCGGCCGAGGCGCGACGGTTGATGTCGGCAATGACCGCCTGGCCGGCGTCGGTCAGGCTCAGCAGGGTGGCGCGCTTGTCCTGCGCCGACCGTTCACCGTGGACCAGGCCGCGCTCGCCGAGGGAGCGCAGCAGGCGGCTCATGTAGCCGGCGTCCAGGTCCAGCTTGGTGCGCAGGTGGTTGGCGGTGCAGCCGGGATTCATCGACAGTTCATACATGATGCGGCCTTCGCTGAGCGAATAGTCGGTGTCCAGGTAGCGCCCGCGCAGCAGGCCCAGGTGCACCGTGTAGTAGCGGTTGAATTGCCGCACAATGTCGGCCTGCTGTTGCATATCCATTAAATCCTCCAGATGCTTGCTTTTGGCAACTATATGCGTGAAGGGCGGTGCAGTCAACCGGGCGTGCATGTAAAATGACTGCTTCCATTAGCGGAGTAGCGACAATGATGTTTTTAAAAGTTCCGTTTGCGGAAAAAGACGAAGCCAAGGCGCTGGGCGCGCGCTGGAATGGCGAGCGCAAATCCTGGTACGTGCCCGACGGTAAGCCGACCGAGCCGTTCGAGCGCTGGCTGGCGCCAGGCGGGGCAGATTTCGTGCCGGCCAAGGCGTCGGTGGCGCCGAAAGCCAAGCCGCTGTCGGTCGATTCCTATGTGGGCAAGTCGGTGGTGGGCAAGTTCTATCAGGAACTGCCGCACGACTGCAATCCGTTCGAGGCTTGCCCGGTCTGCGCGCCGGTGCTGGCCAGCTCGGGCTGGCAGGCGGCGCACGATGGCGTCGACCAGATGCTGGCCACCCTGCGCGCCTGATCCACGGCCCATGCGGAGCGCGCCGGCATTTCGTACCCACGAGACGGCGGCGTTGCCGGTCGCCGGTTTCAGGCATCCGGCCGATCTGTTCGAGGCCTTGTTCCAGAGCATACAGGGCGGCGAAAAGCATGTGCGCCCGCCGCTGGAATTGACGCCCGGTTCTCCTTTCCTTCCGTTTATCGAAATCGGCTACGCGCTGCGGGCCTGCGTGGAGGACAAGTCGCGCCGCGACTATCTGCTGCAGCGCTTGCTTCCGCACCGTGGCGCGATCATCGGCACCTTGCCGGCGAGCTTGCTGCCGCATGGCATGTTGCCGCGTGCCGCGCCGCCGCCCGATTTTCGTCCGTTGGAACAGATCAGCGACGCCGAACTGCGCGCCTGGCTGGTGGAGGACGGCGGCTTGATCTACGGCGAGCTCCAGCGCTTCGAACTGGAGAATTACTTCGATGCGATCGCCCCGCTCATCCGTCCCGGCGGCGTGATGGTCGATCTGGGCAGCGGCTTGGGCAAGGTGGTGATGTCGGCGGCGCTGGCGTTTCCGTTCCAGCGCTGTATCGGCGTGGAGCTGATGGGCTACCGGCACGCCCTGGCGGTGCGGCGCCTCGACGCTTTGCTGGCGTTGGCGCGCCACGGGCTGGCCGCGCTGCCCACGCCGCTGGCGCCCGACACCCCGCTGCAATTGCCGTTTGGCGGCGAGGCCAGCGGCCGGCACCTGCTCGACCTGCCTTCGCGCATCGCCTTCATCGAGGCGGACCTGTTCAAGGTCGATGTGCGCGGCGCCAGCCTGGTGTTCATGTACAGCACATGTTTCGGTCCGCTGATGGGCGCCATCGGCGAAAAGCTGGCGCGTGAGCTGCAGGAAGGCGCGCTGGTCAGTACCACCACGTATCCCTTGAACCATCCGGCGTTCAAATTACTGGGCCAATTCCCGGCCGGCACGGTGGCCTGGACTTCGGTCATGCTTTACCAGCGCACCGGCGCCTTGCAGGCCTTGGGTCCGGCCGAGCCGTCCGTCAGCTACGAACCGGACCCGGCCGAGTGGGAGGAACGCGTCCGGCGGGAATTGGCGGCGCTGGATAACAGGCCTTAAAGCAGCCATTTGCGCGCAGTTGAGATCACATTGTCCGACAATGCGCGCGTAAAGGCCGTTTGAATGTCCCACATGTGCCAGATCAGCGGCACGTCCAGATAATCGCCGGGCGTCAGCTCCACCAGCGTTCCCGCCCTCAATTGCTGTTCGCACTGCAATATCGGCAGCATGCCGTAGCCGAAGCCCGCCTCGACAAACCGTACAAACCCGTCCGAACTGGCGAAGGAATGATGGGGATAGCGGCCGGTGTAGCCGGTGCGGCGGGCGATGTAGCGTTCCTGCAGCGCATCCTTGCGGTCGAAATTCAGCGCGGGCGCCTGTTGCACGGCGGCTGCGGTCATGCCGTCCGGGAACCAGCGCCGGGCAAACGCCGGGCTGGCCACGCAGAGATAACGCATGGCGCCCAGCGGCGTTGATGTCGTCCCGGCAACTTGCGCCGATTCGCTGGTCACGCAGCCGAATACCCGGCCTTCCCGCAACATCGTCAGGGTATGGTCCTGGTCGTCCAGCCGGATGTGGAGCAGGCATTCGCCGCTGCTCATCAGCGGCGTCACGGCTTCCTGCACCCAGGTCGCGGCGCTGTCGGCGTTGACGGCGATGGCGATTTCCGGCCGCGCCTCGCCGGAATCCGGCCGGTGCAGCAGCACCGCTTCCAGCAGCCGGACTTGCCGGTAGTGGGCGATCAGCCGCTGGCCGGCCTCGGTGGGCGAGGGCGGTTGGCTGCGGACGATCAGCAACTCGCCGGCGCTGTTTTCCAGCATGCGGATGCGCTGCGAAACGGCCGATTGGGTGATGGAAAGCGCAACGGCCGCCTTGTCGAAACTGCCATAGTCGATAACGGCGTCCAACGCCGCCAGGCCGCGATAGTCAACTTGCCTCATTAGCGCCTCTAATATTTGGTCAGTAATATTAATTATACTTATCCACCCCGGGAGTTTAAGCTGTCCTCATTGTTTTGGGGAGAAAAATATGGAAATGACGGCTTTTTTAAAAGGCATGGGCCTTGGCGGCAGTTTGATTGTTGCTATCGGCTCGCAAAACGCCTACCTGTTAAAACAGGCGCTGAAACGCGAATTTGTTTTAACCTGTATTGCTATCTGTGTTATCTGCGACATTGTTCTGATAGGAATGGGCGTGGCTGGCATGGGGAAATTAATCGTCGAAGCGCCGGCATTGCTTTTCTGGATAAAAATCGCTGGCGCGGGATTTCTTTTCTGGTACGGCTTGCGCGCGGCGCGGTCGGCTTTTAATCCCGGCGCAATGGAAGCCGGCGAAAATAATCCCGCCGGCGACCGCCGCGCCGTGATTGCCGCCATGCTGGCGTTCAGCCTGTTGAATCCCCATGTTTATCTGGATACCGTCGTGCTGCTTGGATCAATAGGCGGGCAGCAGCCGGGCAATGGGCCCCTGTATTTCGCGCTGGGGGCCATGCTTGCCTCATTCGTGTGGTTTAGCAGCCTCGGTTTGGGCGCCCGCTATTTAACGCCGATATTCGCCAAGCCGCGCGCCTGGCAGATATTGGATGGCGTGATTGCGATGGTCATGTGGGCCTTGGCTATTTCCCTGTTTGTTTGACACGCGCCCCCGGCGGTCACTCAGGTCAAGCTGGAAGCTGGCAGGTACATGCCAATTTCTGGCATAAAAAACAGGGTTGCGCGCCGTTTTCCGGGCGAAGATGGGGGTTGTGCTAATAGGCAACACTTCGGCCGGCCTGCGATACCGTCTACGCAGCCGTTCGGCTTACAATGGAGATAGTCACCTCCAAACAGCGCCACAGGATTCCGGGCCAGATGACGGCCGATATATATGAGCACGGACCTCAGTAATTACGCCCACCTCTCCGCAGTAGCGGCGGCCTTTGCTGCCGACGCTATTCTGTGCACATTGCTTATTTTCCTCTGGCTGATGCAGCGCAAGGAAAAGCACGCCTTATTCTGGGGATTGGGGCAGCTGTCGGTAATGATCGGAATTATCACCTGGTTTATCGGCGACCGGGTTTTATCTGAATCGGTACGCATCCCGCTTTGCGCCGCTTTGCTTAGCGGAAGCATGATTGGTTATTGGAGCGGTACCAAATACTTTCTCGGGGAATTACGTCGATATCAAATACCCTGGATACTTCCCGTTGGAATATTAATTGCTGGAATATGTTATGCCGCTTGGCTGAAAGACCCGGCGATAATCCCGCCTGGCAGCGCCGCCATATTGGGCGTGGTAATGTTCTGGTGCGGGCAGCGCCTGATCAAGCATAAAAACCGCTATCGCCTGCTGGGAATTACGCTGATTTTGCGCGGCGCTTTTAATGTCCTGAGTGCGGTGACCCTGAGCCCCGAGTTATATCTGATCTGGTTTACCGGCACGACCGTCCTTAAAACCCTGAGCATGCTGGGCTTGATTTACGCGGTGCAGGATGAAATCCAACAACGTTACGCCCGCACCATCGACAGCCTGAGCAACGGCTTCCTGATCCGCGACCGGCGCGGCTATGTCATGGTGGCCAACGAACGCTGCGCCCGCTTGCTGGGTTTTAATGGCCCCGCCGACCTGATCGGCCGCCACGTTTCCGAACTGCTCCCCGGCCTCACCCGGGAAATGGCCGATCAGTATTTCAGCCGCTTCCTGGCGCCCGGCGTGCAATATCCCACCGTCGACAGGGCAACCATAACATTGCACAATGGCAATAATTTGCCGGTTGAGATGCTGGGCTCGCCGTACGAAGAGCGTGGCCGTTTGTACTGTCTGGTCCAGCTGCTGGACGTCAGCGAGCGCCAAAAGAAGGACGATTTGCTGTACCAGGCGGCGCGCATCGATCCTGTCACCGGCTATTTCAACCGCCACGCGCTGTCCAAGCGGCTGGAGGAGGAGGTCGCCAACGCGGCGTTCTCGGACGGCGAGTGCGCCGTGCTGTTCATCGACCTGGACAAGTTCAAGCGCGTCAACGATTCCTTCGGCCATGCCGCCGGCGATGAATTGCTGCGCCAGTTCGCACGCCGGCTGCACGGCATCCTCCGTCCGCAGGACGTGCTGGCCCGTTTCGGCGGCGACGAGTTCATCGTCGTCCTGCCCGGCCTGCCACGGGACCGCAGCGAGCAAATGGCCAGCGACTGCGCGGCCGCCATCATCGCCACCATGGCCGACAGCTTCAACCTGTCGCATCATGTGATCGGCGTATCGGCCAGCGTCGGCATCGCCTGCTATCCCTTGCACGGCGGCGACTGCGATACGCTGATACGCAACGCCGACATCGCCATGTACGAAGCCAAGAAGGCCGGGCGCGGCGAGCTGCGCTTCTTCAACGACGCCATGAACGCCGCCGCCAAGGATGCGCTGGTGATCGACGGCGCCTTGCGCGGCGCCATCGAGGCCGGCGAATTCCGCCTGGTCTACCAGGCCATCACCAATTCCCACACCGGCAAACTGACCAAGGTGGAGGCGCTGCTGCGCTGGGACAGCGCCTTGCTGGGCCAGGTGCCGCCGGACCGTTTCATACCAGTCGCCGAAGATAGCGGCATGATCGTCGAACTTGGCACCTGGGTGCTGAACCAGGCCTGCCGTCAGGTGGCGCAGTGGAAATCCGGCGCGCTGGAGGAAATCACCATCAGCATCAACGTCTCGGCCTGGCAGCTGGCCGATCCGGCCTTTGTCGGCTTGGTGCGGCAGGCGCTGGCCAGCAACGGCCTGGCCGCGCGCCAGCTGGAGCTGGAGTTGACCGAGCGGGTTTTAATTGACGATGGCGGCCAGGTGCAGGCGGTATTGGCACAGTTGCGCGCACTGGGCGTCAGCATCTCGCTGGACGACTTCGGCACCGGCTACTCGTCGCTCAGCTACCTGACCCAGTTCCACCTGAACACGCTGAAGATAGACCGCGCCTTCGTCATGGATATCGAGCACAGCGAGCGCAGCAACAGCCTGGTGCACGCCATCATCGCCATGGGCCACAGCCTGGGCCTGCAACTGGTGGCGGAGGGCGTGGAAACCGCCGGCCAGGCGGCCATCCTGGAAAAGATGGGTTGCCACTATCTGCAGGGCTACCATATTTCCCGGCCGATCCCTCCGGAGGAACTGCTGCTTTTTGCATGCGGCCTGCTCGCCAGGCCGCACGCCGATAACTTCGCTATTTAGCGCCCGGAGCGGGAAGCTTTTGCGCCGCCTCCGCGGTGGTCAGGATCCAGATGCGGTCGATCCTGCCTTCGCCGTCCACCGTGTAGTTGACCACGATGTCGCTGCCGCGCAGCGCGGCCGGCATCTCGATCAGGTTGTCCTGGTTGAAGATGCGCGCGGCCGGCGACAGGCGGCGCGTGGCGCCGTCGATGCCCACCTCCGGGAAATAGCCGGGCGTCATCTTTCCGCGCTGCGCGTTGGCCGGAAAGGTCCGCTCGGCCGCCCACGCCGGCAAGGCCAGCCAAGCTGCCGCCAGCAATACATACCATCGCCGCATGGACACCTCCACAAAGGACAAGAGCTTCCAGCTTACCTCAAGTCCGCCTGGCTGTTTGTTGCCATGTCACCAAGCCGTCACATTCCCGTCATCGCTGCGTCACATGCAGTTCCTACAATCTTGCGAGTTTAGTTCCAAGCCTAGTCCACACTAACCAGCAAGAAAGAAGAACAAATCATGCAACAGCGCTTCCCTTTGAAACCATTGTGCCTGGTGGTCCTGCAAGCCCTTGCTTGCCACGCTTACGCCGCCGCCGACGCGGCCGATGCCGCCGCCGACAGCTCGGTGGCCGGCGCCATCGTCGGTCCTGTGCAAACGGTGGAAATCACCGGCCGTGGCCAGTCGCGCCAGGTGCAGAACATCAACAAGGCCGACCTGGCCGAAGCGCTGCCGGGCACCAGCCCGCTCAAGGTGCTGGAAAAACTGCCAGGCGTGAACTTCCAGTCCGCCGATCCGTTCGGCGCCTACGAGTGGTCGACCCGCTTCAGCGTGCGCGGCTTCAACCAGAACCAGCTGGGCTTCACGCTGGACGGCGTGCCGCTGGGCGACATGAGCTACGGTAACAACAACGGCTTGCACATCAGCCGCGCCATCTCCTCGGAAAACGTCGGCAACGTCACCGTATCGCAAGGCGCCGGCGCGGTCGGCACCGCCTCGACCAGCAACCTGGGCGGCACCGTGCAATTCTTCACGCTGAACCCGAGCGACACGCGCGGCCTGACCTTCGCGCAAACCTTCGGCAGCGATTCGACCTCGCGCACCTTCGCCCGCGTCGATACCGGCCTGATCAACAACGCCGTCAAGGCCTACATCAGCGGCACCCGCCAGCGCACCGACAAGACCAAGGGCGAGGGCGGCCAGGACCAGGATCAGCTGAACTCGAAGTTCGTGTTCAACTTCGGCGAGAACAGCCTGACCGGCTTCCTCAACTATTCCGACCGCCGCGAAGTCGACTACCAGGACGTGTCGCTGGAAATGGTACGCCGCCTGGGCTACGGCTGGGACAACTACCAGTCCGACTGGCAGCGCGCGCTGGACGCCGCCCGCAACAAGTTCACCGGCGGCGTCAACAGCCAGGACGATGCCTACTACTCGGCAGGCGGCCTGCGCAAGGACACCATCGGCGGCCTGACGCTGGCGCTGAACTTCGGCCCGTCGGTCGAACTGAAGACCACCATCTACCACCACGACAACGACGGCCAGGGCCACTGGTACACGCCGTACGTGGCGACCGACGCCGCCAACCCGATCTCGCTGCGCACCACCGAGTACTCGATCGGCCGCGACGGCGTCACCAGCGACCTGACCTGGGAACTGGGCAGCCACACCATCACCGCCGGCCTGTGGGGCGAGCGCAGCAACCACAACGTCAGCCGCAACTACTACAAGGTGACCGGCCCGGCCGACACCATGTTCTTCCTGGCCAATCCGTTCCGCACCGACTTCAAGCAGAACTTCGTCACCACCACCTCGCAGTACTACGTGGCCGACACCATCAGCGCCATGGACGGCAAGCTGAAGTTCAACGCCGGCTTCAAGGCGATGGACGTGGACATCAAGGCCACCAACATCATCGGCACCCGCGCCGCCGGCGAGCTCGACGCCGAGAAGAAATTCCTGCCGCAGGCCGGCGTCAACTACGCGATCAGCGCCGACGACGAAGTGTTTGCCTCGGCCTCGAAAAACATGCGCGCGTTCCAGCCGGGCGTGAGCGGTCCGTTCTCGCAGACCCAGGCCGCGTACAACGCCGGCATCGCCAAGCTCAAGCCTGAGACCTCGGTCAACATCGACCTCGGCTACCGCTTCAAGCGCGCCGACATCCAGGGTTCGGTGGCGGTGTACAACGCCCGCTTCGACGACCGCCAGCTGAGCGTGGCCACCTGCGCCGGCATCGTCGGTTGCCCGTCGACCTTCGTCAACGTCGGCAAGGTCGACACCAAGGGCCTGGAAGCGATCGCCGTGTGGAAGCTGAACCGCGAAATCAGCTGGTTCAACTCGTACACCTTCAACGATTCCAAGTACAAATCGGACTACACCGACAACAACAAGCTGGTCGCCGTCAGCGGCAAGCAGGTGGTTGACGCGCCGCGTTCGCTGTTCAACACCGAAGCGTCGTATGAGAGCGGCACCTGGTTCGCGCGCGTCGGCGGCAAGTACACCGGCAAGCGCTACTACACCTACCTGAACGACGCCTCGGTGCCATCGTTCTGGCTGGCCAATCTGTCGGCCGGCTACAAGCTGAAGTCGATGGGCATGCTGAAGGACCTGTCGCTGCAAGTGAACGTGACCAACCTGTTCGACAAGCAGTACATCGGCTCGATCGGCACCAACGGCTTCCAGGCCAGCGACGTCAACGGCACCGCGCAAACGCTGCTGACCGGCGCGCCGCGCCAGGTGTTCGTCACGCTGAACGGCAAGCTGTAAATGGCCCGTCCCCTGCTGGCGCTGGTCTGCGGTGCGTTGATGTCTTCGGCCGCCGCAGCGGCCAGCGGGGCGGCGTCCACGCCGATCCAGCACGTGATCGTGCTGGTCGGCGAGAACCGCACTTTCGACAACCTGTACGGCGTCTACCAGCCGCGCAAGGGCCAGACGGTGGCCAACCTGTTGTCGAAGAAAATCGTCAACAAGGACGGCACGCCCGGCCCGCGCTTCGCGGACGCGGCGCAGAAGCTGGGCCTGTCCAGCGGCGCCTACACGCCGACGCCGGACTTCAACGGCGTCTACGGCACCTTGCCGCAGCCGTGGGCCGGCGGCGCCTTTGGCCAGCGGCAGGACGTGCCCGACGCGCGCTTCCCGTCCAACCTGCCCAACGGCCCGTTCCAGATCACCCACCACGTCGGCTACGGCGCCCACACCGGCGACCCGACCCACCGCTTCTTCCAGATGTGGCAGCAGGTCGACGGCGGCAAGAACGATATGTTTGTCTGGGTGGCCGACCAGACCGGTCCCGGCCCCAGCAATCCTGCGCCGCTCGCGCCCGGCAAGACCGGGCAGGGCGCGGTGGCCATGGGCTTCTACAACATGGCGCGCGGCGACGCCCCGCTGTTCAAGAAGCTGGCCGACCAGTACGCGCTGGCCGACAACTACCACCAGCCCGTCATGGGCGGCACCACCGTCAACTACTTCGCGCTGGCCACGGCCGATGTCGGCTACTACACGGAGGCCGGCGCGGCCGCCGTGCCGCCGGCCAAACAGATCGAGAACCCCGACGCCCAGCCCGGCACCAACAACTGGTACACCGAGGACGGCTATCGCGGTGGCACCTATGTCAATTGTTCCGATCCGGCCCAGCCCGGTGTGGCGGGTATCCGACAGCTGCTGTCGCAACTGCCATACCCGGCTTTCAACGACGGCAACTGCGCGCCCGGCCACTACTACATGGTCAACAATCTCGACCCCGCGTTCAGCCCGATGGGCGATCCGCTGCCGCTGGGCCCGGACAAATTCCTGCTGCCGCCGCAGCCGATGCCGCACATCGGCGACGCCATGACGGCCGGCGGCGTGTCGTGGAAGTGGTATAGCGGCGGCCGCAACGACGGCAAGAAAGTCGACAAGGAATACTGCGGCATGTGCGACACGCCGACCTTCTTCAGCTCGACGATGAACGGCCCGGACAAGGAAAAATTGGTCGACCTGATGCAGTTCTACGTCGACGTCAAGGATGCCGCGAGCTTCCCGTCGGTGGCCGTGATCGCCCCGTACGACAGCATCTCCGGCCATCCCGGCTACGCCATGGAAACCAGCTTCGACGAGCTGGTGGCCGGCGTGCTGGAGCGGGTGCAGGCCAACCCGGCGCTGTGGAAGAACACCGTGGTGCTGGTCACCTTCGACGAGGGCGGCGGCTACTACGATTCCGGCTACGTGCAGGCGATCGACTTCTTTGGCGACGGCACGCGCATCCCGCTGCTGGCCATTTCGCCGTGGGCGAAAAAGGGCGTGGTCGACCACACGTATTACGACCACGCCTCGATCGCCAAGTTCATCGAGCGCAACTGGTCGCTGCCGCCGCTGTCGGCGCGCAGCCGCGACAACCTGCCCAACCCGGTGCACGACAAGGCCACGCCCTACGTGCCGCGCAACCGCCCGGCCATCGGCGACCTGATGAACCTGTTCGACTTCAGCGCGGCCCGTCCTTGAGTTGTTGCTTTGGGAACACATTTTCCGTCCCGTGCTGGTCGCGGGGCCGACATCGTTGCATACTGGATAGCCCGAGTCAGCGATGAGGAGAATGTAATGAAATGGTTTTATGACTTGAGAATAGCTACCAAGCTCATCGTGGCGTTCAGCGCGGTGTTGCTGCTGACCTTGGTGATGGGCGTGTGTACCATCCTGTCGATGGGCCAGGTCAACCAGGCGTCCACCGACCTGGCGCAGAACTGGATGCCCAGCGTGCGCGCGGTGCTGGAGTTGCGCGGCGACGTCGGCGACTATCGCCGCTGGGAGCTGGCGCACCTGCTCAACGAAGATCCCAAGGGCATGGCCGGCTATGAAAAGCGCATGGACGAGACCTTGGCCACGCTCAAGGCCCACCGCCAGGCCTACGAGAAGGTGATCAACGCCGGCGAGGAAAAAACGCTGGCCGCTGAATTCGACAAGAGCCTGGCCGCGTTCATGATCGAACACGAGAAAATGATGACGCTGTCGCGCGCCAACCAGAAGGTGGAGGCGCGCGCCGTGGCCAGCGCCAACTCGGCCAAGCTGCTGGGCGAATTGACCGCCACCGTCAACAAGCTGGTCAAGCTGAACTCGGACGGCGGCGAGGCGGCCAGCGCGGCCGCCAGCGCCACCTTCAGCAGCGCGCGCTGGACCGCCATCGTGCTGCTGGTGCTGAACATTGTCATCGGCATGGCGCTGGCCGTGTGGGTGGCGCGCATCGTGGCCACGCCGTTGCAGGAGGCGGTGGCGCTGGCGCGCGACGTCGCCGGCGGCGACCTGACCCGCAGCATCGCCGTCACCTCGGCCTGCGAGACGGGCCAGCTGATGCAGGCGCTGCAGGACATGACCGGCAACCTGCAGCAGCTGGTCAGCCAGGTGCGCAGCGGCACCGACACCATCGCCACCGCGTCCAGCGAGATCGCCAGCGGCAACCAGGACCTGTCGGCGCGCACCGAGGAGCAGGCCAGCTCGCTGGAGGAGACGGCCTCGTCGATGGAAGAGCTGACCAGCACCGTCAAGCAGAACGCCGACAACGCGCGCCAGGCCAACCAGCTGGCGCAGTCGGCCTCCGGCATCGCGGTCAAGGGCGGCGACGTGGTGGGCCAGGTGGTCGGCACCATGGCCTCGATCAACGAATCGTCGCGCAAGATTGTCGACATCATCGCCGTCATCGACGGCATCGCGTTCCAGACCAACATCCTGGCCTTGAACGCGGCGGTGGAGGCGGCCCGCGCCGGCGAGCAGGGACGCGGCTTCGCGGTGGTGGCCTCCGAGGTGCGCAACCTGGCGCAGCGCTCGGCCGCCGCGGCCAAGGACATCAAGCAGCTGATCGGCGATTCGGTCGAGAAGGTGGAGACCGGCTCGCAGCTGGTCGACCAGGCCGGCAAGACGATGACGGAGATCGTCGCCAGCATCACCCGCGTGACCGACATCATGGCCGAGATCACCTCGGCCAGCGTGGAGCAGAGCCACGGCATCGAGCAGGTCAACACCGCCATCCTGCAGATGGACCAGGTGACGCAGCAGAACGCGGCGCTGGTGGAGCAGGCCGCGGCGGCGGCCGAGTCGATGCAGGACCAGGCCGGCAAGCTGAGCGAGGTGGTGAGCGTGTTCAAGCTGCTGGAGACCAGCGCGCCGGCGATGCGTGCGGCGCCGCGCCGCAAGCAGGTGGCGGTGGCGCCGCGTGCGGTGCCGGCGGCGGCGCGCAAGCCGGCCTTGAAGCAGGCAGCCAAGACCGCCACCAGCGATGAGTGGGAGACGTTCTAACGTCGTTCCCGCCTGCGAGGGAATGACGACGTTGGCGGCTAGCCCTCGCCGTGCCGTTCGCGCCAGGCCTTGAGCGCGGCGCGATAGCGCTCCAGCTCGTCCTGGTACATGTCCTCGACGCAAAACGTGCAGCCGCTGTGGCAGCAATCGCCCGGCGCGGGCGGCTGTGGCGGCTGCGGCATCGGATCATCTGCCGGCGCCTGGTCCCGGTTCGCGTCCATCATGCCGGCGGCATGGCCAGCAGCGCCATGTTGCGTCCCTTTTCCTTGGCGCGGTACAGCGCCCGGTCGGCCATCTGCACCAGCAGCTCGGGCGAGCTGTCCTCGGTCGGCCGCATCACCGCCACGCCGATGCTGATGGTCAGCATGCCGAACGGCGACTGTTCGTGCGGCAGCTGTCTGCGCGCCAGCTCGGCGCAGATTTCCTCGGCCACGCCGAACGCATCGGCCGCGTCGGTGGCGGCCGCCAGCAGCGCGAACTCCTCGCCGCCGTAGCGCGCCACCAGGTCGGTGGTGCGGCGCCCGTGCGCGGTGATCAGCTCGGCCACGGTGCGTAGCGCCGAGTCGCCGGCCAGGTGGCCGTAGTGGTCGTTGTACTTCTTGAAGTAGTCCACGTCCAGCATCGACAGCGCCACCGTCTGGCCGGTGCGCGCCGCGCGCCGCCATTCGGCTTCCAGCGCCAGGTCGAAGCCGCGCCGGTTGCTCACCCCGGTCAGGCCGTCGGTGGTGCTGAGCGCGGCCAGCTTGCGGTTCGATTCCTCCAGCTCGCGCGTGCGCGCGGCCACCAGCTGCTTGAGCTCGGCCTGGTGGCGGGTCAGGCGGGCGATGCGGATCTTGTAGGCCAGCATCAGCGAGCCCAGCACCAGCGCGGCGGCGCCGGCGCGGAACCACCAGCGCTGCCAGAACGGCGGCGTGATGGTGATGGCCAGGGTGGCCGGCTCCGGATTCCACACGCCCAGGTGGTTGGCGGCCTTGACCCGGAACACGTAGTGGCCGGGATTGAGGTTGGTGTAGCTGGCGCTGCGGTGGGCGGCGTCGGTGTGTACCCAGTCGCGGTCGAAGCCCTGCAGCTGGTAGGCGTAGCGGTTCTCGGCCGGCTCGGTGTAGTGCAGCGCGGCGAACTCCAGCGAGAACACCGAGGCCTGCGACGACAAGGTCAGCGCGGTGGGCGAGGTGACCGGGCCCTCGGCCTTGACGTTCTCGCCCGGCTTGCCGTCCTGCAGCGAGTGGTTGAACACGGTGATGTCGGTGATCGCCACCTGCGGCGGCACCGAGCTGGTGCGCACGGCCGATGGCGTCACCGCCGTCATGCCGTGCACGCCGCCGAAGTACAGCACGCCGTTCTGGCCCATGGACGAGGAGTTGACCGTGTAGCCCTCGGTCAGCCCGTCCGACGGGCTGAAGTGGCTGACCTGGCCGCTGGCCGGATCAAGCCGGTACAGGCCGGCGATGGTGCTGCACCAGATCTTGCCGTCGAGGTCGTGCTCGATGGCGAGGATCTTGGGCGCGCGCATGGCGGCCGCATAGGACTTGAAGCTGAGCTTGCCGTCCGCGCCGAACACCACCAGGTCCAGGCCCTTGCTGGTGCCGACCCAGATGCGGCCCTGCGCGTCCTCGTGCAGGCTGGCGATGTTGTCGTCGCTCAGGCTGTTGCGGTCGGCGCTGGCGTGGCGGTAGTGGCGGAACTTGCCGGTGGCCGGGTCCAGCAGGTCGAGCCCGCCGCCGTTCCATTCCGAGCCGGCCCACACGCGGCCGGCGCGGTCCTCCAGCACCGCCGAGGTGCCGTTGACGCTGCGCGTGCTCGGGTCCTGCGGATCGTTGTAGTAGATCTTGCGGGCGTCGGTCTTGATCTCGTAGCGGATCAGGCTGTTGCCGGTGGCCAGCCACAGCACGCCGCCGGCGCCGGGCGCGATGGCGTTGATGTAGTCGCTGGCGGTGTTGCCGAAGTGGATCACCTGGAACGGGCTGTCCGGCGTGTCCAGCCGGTTCAGGCCGTTGGACGTGCCCAGCCACAGCGGGCCCTTGCCGTCGTCGTCCTGGTACATGCTGTAGACGATGGAGTGGCTCAGCATGCCGGGCTTCTTGTCGTCCGCGTGGTAGGTCTTGACGACGGTGCTGGTGGCCGGATCGTACAGGCTCATGCCGACGTTCCCGCCCAGCCACATGCGCCCGCCCGGCGCGCGGGCCAGGCTCAGCAGCGCGTTGCTGGCCGGCGCCGACCGGCTGTCGATGCGGAACGGCACGTGTCGGGTGAAGCCCTCGCTCGACAGGTTGGCCAGGCTGATGCCGTCGGTGAAGGAGGCGATCCACAGCATGCCGCCGCGGTCCTGCATCACCGCGCGCAGGTTGTCGCCGGGCAGGCTGTAGGGATCGTCGGCCGCGTGCACGAACTGGTCGAACTCGCCGCTGGCCTCGTTCCAGCGCAGCAGGCCGGCCGACAGCGTGGTGCACCACAGCGTGCCCTTGTTGTCGAGGTTGAAGTTGGTGATGCGGCTGTACGGCGAGGCGATGGCCTGGCGGGTGTCCCAGTCGCGCTTGCCGTCCCAGCGGATCACGCCCGATTCGGTGCCGATCCACAGCATGCCGTTGCGGTCGAACTGCAGCGCGCGCACGATGTTCACGCGCGCGTCCGGCTTGGGCGACGGGTCGACCTGGTGGTGGCGGAAGGTGGTGGCGCCCGGCGCCAGGTAGTCCAGCCCGCCCGGCCAGGTGCCGATCCACACGCCGCCCTGCGCGTCCAGCGCCAGCGCGTTCAGGTCGTTGCTGGCCAGGCTGGCCGGATCGGCGTCGTCGTGCGCGTAGACGGTGAACTTGCCGGTGTTGGGATCGAAGTGCTGCAGGCCGCCCCAGCTGCCCACCCACATGCCGTTCTTGCCGTCGGAAATGATGTTCTTGATGATGCGGTGGTTTTTGGGCGCCTTGCCGGCCGGCGCGAACAGCGTGAAGTCGTTGCTCTCCGGGTTGAAGCGCGCCAGCCCGTTCTGCGTGCCGGCCCAGATGCGGCCCTGGCGGTCCTCGTAGATGGCCGAGACGCGGTCATGCGGCAGGCTGTGCGGGTCGGACGGGTTGTTGGTGTACTTGACCGCCTGGTAGCCGTTGTAGCGGTACAGGCCGTTGGTGTGGGTGCCGACCCAGACGAAGCCCTTGCGGTCCTGCAGCAGCGACAGCATCGACGGCTCATCGCCGCCCAGCGGCCCCAGCTTCTTGAAGCGCAGCGACGGCGCCGGCGCCGCGCCGGCGTCGGCGGGCGGCAGCCAGGCCAGCAGGAAACTCAGTATCAGCAGACAGGACAGCAATAGGGAAGGGCGGCGGCGCAGGACCGGCGGAAGCACGTGCATGGTGGTGGGATATCCGGTGGCGTAACGGGTTGCGCGGGCGGAGCTGCGCACGAATGTAAACGATATTCTGATCAGATTGGCTATTATACATACCATTGATGCAAGGGTTTTAATATAAAAGCCGGTGGTTTTTAGCGCAGTTGCCGGAAATTAGGGTATAGTTTACGGCGCTCATTGTATCCTGCTAAGCGCGCGCCGCCCCGCCGGTCCTTCCGCACTTCCTCCAAGTCGTACACCAAGCCCGGGCCGGCAGCGCAGATCTGTTAATTGAAGAAAGCTTGGCTGTCCGCCGCAGGGCCGCCGCACACATTATGTCCGAAACCGAGATCACCACCCCGACCGTTATTGAGTCCGCCGCTCCGCAAGCCGCTGCCGACGCCGTGGCCGCCGCTGCGCCCGCCGTCGAAGCCGCGCCGGCCGCCGCCGCTGTCGAAGCCGCTCCTGCTGTCGAAGCCGCTCCTGCTGTCGAAGCCGCTCCTGCTGTCGCAGCCGCGCCCGCTGCCGAGGCCGCGCCAGCCGCCGCCGAACCCGACCAGGTCCGCTTCGCCGACTTCGGCCTGTCGCCGGCCATCCTGCGCGCGCTGACCGACCAGGGCTATGTCCACCCGACGCCGATCCAGGCCCAGGCCATCCCCGTGCTGCTGCAGGGGCGCGACGTCATGGGCGCGGCCCAGACCGGCACCGGCAAGACCGCCGGCTTCGCGCTGCCGATCATCCAGATGCTGCTGGCCCACGCCAGCGCCAGCACCTCGCCGGCGCGCCATCCGGTGCGCGCGCTGATCCTGACGCCGACCCGCGAACTGGCGGTGCAGGTGGCCGAGAACGTCAAGGCCTACGCCCAGCACACGCCGCTGCGCTCGACCGTGGTGTTCGGCGGCATGGACATGAAGGGCCAGACCGTGGTGCTGAAGGCCGGCGTCGAGATCGTCATCGCCACGCCGGGCCGCCTGCTGGACCACGTGGAACAGAAGAACATCAGCCTGGGCCAGGTGCAGATGCTGGTCATGGACGAGGCCGACCGCATGTTGGACATGGGCTTCCTGCCCGACCTGCAGCGCATCATCAACCTGCTGCCGGCCAAGCGCCAGAACCTGATGTTCTCGGCCACGTTCTCGCCGGAGATCAAGAAGCTGGCCAACACCTTCCTCACCAACCCGGTGACGATCGAGGTGGCGCGCAGCAACCAGACCGCCGACAAGGTCACCCAGGTGGTCTACAAGGTGCCGGAAAACCAGAAGCACGCACTGACCGCGCATCTGCTGCGCCAGCGCGAGCTCAAGCAGGTGATCATCTTCTCCAACACCAAGATCGGCGCCTCGCGCCTGGCCAAGGGGCTGGAGCAGGAGGGCATGAAGGCGGTCGCCATCCACGGCGACAAGACCCAGCAGGAACGCATGGCCGCGCTGGAATCGTTCAAGAAGGGCGAGATCGACATCCTGGTCGCCACCGACGTCGCCGCGCGCGGCCTCGACATCACCGACCTGCCGTGCGTGATCAACTACGACCTGCCGTACAACGCCGAGGATTATGTGCACCGCATCGGCCGCACCGGCCGCGCCGGCGCCTCCGGCGACGCGCTGTCGATCTACTCGGACAAGGATGAACGCCTGCTGGCCGACATCGAAAAACTGATCAAGCAGACCATCCGCCGCGGCGAGCTGACCGGCTTCAACCCGGCCCCGAGCTATGGCGGCGACGAGCGCGGCGAACGCCGTCCGCGCCGCGACGAGGGCGGCCGTGGCGCGCCGTCGTCGTTCTCGTCCTCGTCGTCCTCCAGCGGCCGTGGCGACCGCGGCGAGCG
>NZ_WWCX01000051.1:0-46445 GCF_009857655.1 Duganella vulcania | reverse complement strand
CCCCGCCGCGCGGCCCGTCGCTGTCGCTGGTGGCCGCCGCCGTGCGCGCGCCGCACGGGGCCTCGCCCGCTGAACTGAGCGCCACGCTGGCCGAAAACAAAGCCCGTCCAGCGCTGGACCCGGAGCTCAACGACGCCTACGGCTATCCCATCATGAGCGCCCGCATCGCCGGCATCGATGCCGACGCCACCCGCGCCGAGATGTCGGACTGGCTGGCGGCGAACCACCTGGCACCCCACTTCAGCGACGAACAATGGCGCGCGCTCAGCGCCGGCGGCGAAGTGGTGGCCGAATTGAGCGCCAATCTTGGCGCCCATCCGCTGCTGGAGCTCCACGCCGGACAAGTCGCCCGCCGCGAGCCCCTGTCGCTGCCGATGCTGCAACTGCAGCCGGTATGGCAGGCGGACTGGAAGCCGGAGCACCGCCAGGCCGCCGCGCTCTGGTTCCGCCACCTGGTGATTCAATCCGGCTGGCCCGAAGACCGCATCACCGTCGCCCCCGACCGCGGCGCCCTGGACACCGAAGCCGGCGCCGCGCTGGCACGGCTGCTGTCGAACGAACCGCCGGCGCTGGCCATGCTTGTCACCTGCGGTTCGCACCTCGGCAGCGGCAGCGTCGAACAGTTGGAGAACGTCAGCGCGCTATTCAACGCCAACCAGCCGCAAGGCCAGATCCCGGGCGAAGGCGCGGCCGGGCTGCTGCTGACCGACGCCCTCCAGGCAACGCTGCTGGGGAACGGCGGCGAGCAGCCGCAATTGCTGGCCGTGAGCAGCGCACGCCTGCCGCATTCCGCCGACCAATCCAAGCGCGCCAGCGCCGAACTTTTGCAGCAGCTGAGCGCCACGGCGCTGCAAGGCGCCGGCCGCGAAGCTTCGGCCGTCGCCTTGATCAGCGCCGACACCGACCACCGCACCAGCCGCGTCATGGAGCTGATGGGCGTCGCGTCGGAAGCGGTCCCGCAACTCGATCCCGGCGTCGACATCTTCAGCGTTGGCGCCAGCTGCGGCAATTGCGGCGCCGTCACCTGGCTGACCGCGCTGGCCGTGGCGCGGCAGGAAGCGGAAAGCCGCAAAGCCGCCGTCCTGTGCATCAGTAACCTGGACCCGTTCCGGCGCGATGTCGCCGTCATCGGTCCTGCCGTAGCCGTACCTGTTTGATTTTCCCGATTTTTTCTAGAGCCCCAATCATGATGCAAAAAACCTGGCAATTCCTGACGACCCGCAACAGCCTGATCGTGATCGGCTGGGTGGCCTTCGCCGCCTGCTTGCTGATCGCGTCCGCCATCTTCGAATGGCCGGCCAGCGTCGCCTGGACCGTGCTGGCGATCGCGCTGCTGTTCGGCGCCATCGTCTGGCTATGGCGCCGCCGGCGCAAGCAGCGCGCCGCCGCCCAACTGGGCGACATGCTGGAACAGCAGGTCAACAAAGCCCCCGCCAAGACCGACCCGGCCCAGCGCCAGGAAACGGACGTGATCCGCAAACGCCTGCTGGACGCCATCGCCACCATCAAGGGCTCGAAAATCGGCCAGTTCTCCGGCAACGCCGCTCTGTACGAACTGCCGTGGTACATGGTCATCGGCAATCCGGCCGCCGGCAAGAGCACGGCGATCGCCAGCTCCGGCCTGCAGTTCCCGTTCGCCGACACCAAGATCGTGCAAGGCGTAGGCGGCACCCGCAACTGCGACTGGTTCTTCACCACCGACGGCATCCTGCTCGATACGGCGGGCCGCTACTCGGTCGTCGACGAGGACCGTGGCGAGTGGTTCGGCTTCCTCGACCTGCTCAAGAAGTACCGCAAGAAGGCGCCGATCAATGGCGTCATCATCGCCGTCAGCGTCGCCGAACTGACGCGCAACCGGCCCGAATTCGCCATCAACCTGGCCAAGAACCTGCGCCAGCGCGTGCAGGAACTGACCGAGCGCCTCGAGGTCCACGCGCCGGTGTACGTGGTCTTCACCAAGGCCGACCTGATCACCGGCTTCAACGAATTCTTCCAGGACGCCGAACGCGGTGAGCGCGACAAGATCTGGGGCGCCACCCTGCCCTACAGCCAGTCCACCACCAGCGAGCAGATACTCGACCAGTTCGACGCCCGCTTCGATGAACTGTACGACGGCCTGAAAGACCTGAGCCAGGCCAACATGGCGCTGCAATGGCGCGAGCGCATGCCGTCCGGCGTGTTCACCTTCCCGCTGGAATTCAGCTCGATCAAACCATCGCTGCGCGCCTTCATCGCCACGCTGTTCGAGGAAAACCCATTCCAGTTCAAGCCCGTGTTCCGCGGCTTCTACTTCACCAGCGCCTTGCAGGAAGGCGAATCGGTCTCCGCCTCGTCGCACCGTGTGGCGCAGCGCTTCGACCTGAAACTGCAACCGCGGGAACACGAGGAATCCCATCAGCAGCAAGGCTACTTCCTGCTTAACCTGTTCCGCAAAGTGATCTTCGCCGACAAGGACCTGGTCGCGCAATACGCCAGCCCGGCCAAGACGCGCGTACGCTACGCAGCCTTCTTCGCCGCCACCGCCTTCGTCGGCCTGGCGCTGGCCGGCTGGAGCTGGTCGTACATGAACAACCGCCAGCTGGTCGCCAACGTGCAGGCGGACCTGGACCAGGCCATCAAGGTGCAGCAGAACCGCATGGACCTGCAGTCGCGCTTCCAGGCGCTGGAGATCCTGCAGGACCGCATCGAACAGCTGGACAGCTATCGCGAACACCGGCCGCTGTCGCTGGGCCTGGGCCTGTACCAGGGCGACCTGCTCGACCGCAAGCTGCGCGAGGAATACTTCGCCGGCGTGCGCGAGGTGATGCTCAAGCCGGTAGGCCAGTCGCTGGAAGCCTTCCTTGGGGAAGTCAACAGCGGCGCGGCGCAGCTGCAGCCGATGTCCAAGCCGGTGACGGCTGCGGCAACCGGTGCGCCAGCCACCGACGCCACGGCCGCCGCGCCGGTCAACAACGGCGCCACGCAGTTCAAGGACTCGTCGCCCGCCAACGCGGAAGACGCCTACAACGCGCTGAAGACCTACCTGATGTTGAGCGACAAGTCGCGCGCCGAAGCCGGCCACCTGAACGACCAGCTGACCCGCTTCTGGCGCGTCTGGCTGGACGGGAACCGTGGCGCCATGCCGCGCGAGCAGATGATACGCAGCGCCGAGCGCATGATCTCCTTCTACCTTTCGCAGATCAACGACACCTCCTGGCCGCAAATCGACGGCAAACTGGCGCTGGTCGACCAGACCCGCGACAACCTGCGCCGCGTGGTGCGTGGGATGCCCGCGCGTGAACGCGTCTACGCCGACGTCAAGGCCCGTGCAGCAACCCGCTTCCCGTCGATGACGGTCGCCCGGATCGTCGGCGAGCAGGACAAGGAACTGGTACTGGGCAGCTACGCCATTCCCGGCAGCTTCACGCGCCAGGCGTGGGAAGGCTTTGTGCAGGAAGCCTTCCGCGACGCGGCCAACCGCGAGATGCAAAGCGCCGACTGGGTGCTGAAGACCTCGTCCAAGGACGACCTGACGCTGGAAGGCAGCCCGGAACAGATCCAGAAGTCGCTGGTTGAGCTGTACAAGAACGACTACGCCAAGGAATGGGAGAAGTTCGTGCAGGGCGTGACCATCCGCGACCTGCAGACCTTCGAGAACGCCGCCGCCGCGATGAACCGCCTGGGCGACCCGCAAACCTCGCCGCTGAACAAGCTGGTGACGACCGTCTACGAGCAGACCTCGTGGGACAACCCATCGCTGCTGGACGCCGGCCTGCAACGCGCGCAACGCGGCGTCACCGGCTGGTTCCGCGAAACCATCCTGCGCCAGAAGCCGTCGCAGATCAACATCAACGTCGCCAGCACCAGCAGCACGCCGAACGCACCGCTGCCGCTGGGCCCCGTCGGACGCGAGTTCTCCGGCGTGGCACGCCTGGTCGTCGCCAAGGACAGGGACGCGTCGCTGATGCGTGGCTACGTCGATCAGATGTCCAAGCTGCGCACCCGCTTCAACCAGATCAAGAACCAGGGCGACCCGGGCCCTGGCGCCAAGCAGCTGATGCAGCAGACGCTGGACGGCACCGGCTCCGAACTGGCCGACGCCCTCAAATACGTCGACGAACAGATGCTGATCGGGATGACCGACGCGCAGAAAATGGCGATCCGCCCTATCCTCGTGCGTCCGCTGATGCAAACCTTCGCCGTCATCGTCAAGCCGACTGAAGCCGAAATCAACAAGGTCTGGGTCGCGCAGGTACTGCAACCGTTCAGCAAGAACCTGGCGCTGAAGTATCCATTCGCGACCGAATCGCGGGCGGAAGCCAGCAACGCCGAAATCGGCGAGATCTTCGGCCCGGACGGCGCCATCGCCAAATTCTTCAACACCACCATCGGCCCGCTGGTCGTGCGCCGTGGCGACTCCCTGAGCGCCAAGACCTGGGCCGACATGGGCATCAACCTGGCGCCGCCAGTGGTGGCGGCCTTCCCGAACTGGATCGCGCCGCTGTCGGCGGCCGGCGTCGCCAACACCGCCGCGTCCAGCGGCGGCGAGGCACAGACCAAGTTCGACCTGCAGGCGCTGAGCGCCACCGGGGCCACCGAATTCACCATCGAAATCGACGGCCAGTCGCTGCGCTGGCGCGGCCAACCGCAGCCTTGGGTACACATGGCCTGGCCGAATCCGCAGGGCGTGCCCGGCTCGAAGATCACCGCCATCACGCCGGAAGGCCGCAACGTTGTGCTGCTCAACGAGCCTGGCCATTTCGGCCTGAAGAAAATGATCGACGCCGCCAACCGCAAACGCAAGGACAACGGCGCGTTTGAACTGAGCTGGGACAACGCCGGCGTGGTCGTCACCGCCAACCTGAAAATCGTCGCCACCGAACAGGCGCCCGCACCGCAGCCCGTGCAGGCCGCACAAGGCTTCAAGCGCCTGCGCCTGCCGGAATCGATCATCGCCGCGGCGCCGGCGCTTGAAGCTTGTGCGGCCGACACGCACCGCGGCAGCGGCCACCATGGGAGCCACTCAATGAGCCGGGGCGTTACTCCGATCAGCGTCGGCTACTTCGGCAAGATTCCAACCCGGGGCGATTTCGTCAAGGGCAGCGACAGCCCGGCCCTGATCAAGGTGCTGGACGACTGGCTGTCGCACGCGATGGACCTGCTGAGCACAGACGCCCGCTGGAAGCTGAACTACGACGCCGCCGCGCCGCTGCATTTCGCCTTCGTCGGCCCGCGCCGGCGACACGCCATCGCCGGCCACATCGTCGCCAGCAGCGACCAGTCCAGCCGCCGCTATCCCTTCCTGATGATGGGATCGATGGAGGTCAGCGAACCCACGGCGTTCGTGGAGAACGCGCCGCTGGTGCTGACGCGCATGTGGAACCGCCTCGAAGCGCTGACCGCCGGCGTGCGCGAGGCCAGCGACCCGACACTGCCGCTGCAAAGCGCCGCCAACCACATGATCGAACTTGATCTGCGCGCGGCCGCCTACGATGCGGCTTTCGAGGACTTCCTCGAACTGCAAACCGTGGGTGCGCTCGATGCGATGCTGGCGCAGACCGGCTTCAAAGGCACGGCGCGGCAGATCCTGCTGGCGCTGGGCATGCTGCTGCAACCGGTCATGGCCAGCAGCTCCAGCCGCCTGGAAAAGAGCCTGCTGCTGCCGCTGCCGACCGATCCGATGTACCGCAACCTGGTGGCGGCGTTCTGGATGCACCTGATTACGCCGTTCCTGGCGCGCGCCGATTTCGAACTGGCGCTGTTCGTCACCCGCATCGACCAGCGGCCGGCAATGATCGTCGGTTTCAGTGGCGCATCGGCCCAAACGCTGCGCGCCATCGTCGATCCGCAAGCCGGCTTCGATCATCACATCGACTTCGAACAATTGGATTGGGTGGAAGAGCAGATCGATTCCGACTACGGCATCAAGAAACTGTCCACCTACCTGGCGCAAGCCAACCTGTCACTCAAGTCCGCGCTGGATTCCGTCGGCGCGGCGTTTATCGGAACCTGATCATGCGCTCTAACAAATTGATAGCCAACGCCCTGCTGACCGCCCTGTGCGCGCTCGGCGCCGCCAGCGCCGGTGCCCAGAACCCCGGCCTGGCGCCCGCCGCGCCGGAACCTGGCCAGGTGCTGGCCAGCGGCACCGTGCCGGACGAAGGCAGCAAGGCCGCCGTGCTGGCCAAGCTGCGCGAAGTCTATGGCGCCGACAAGGTGGTCGACCAGATCGCCATCGGGCCCGTCGCCATGCCGGCCAACTGGAACGGCTACGTGCAAAAGCTGATTACCCCGGAGCTGAAGCAGATCAGCCGCGGCCAGCTCAAGATCGACGGCAGCAACGTCAGCCTGCGCGGCGAGGTCGCCAACGAAGCGCAGCGCCAGCGTATTGCCAGCAATGTCGCCACCAGCCTCAATCCGACCTACACCGTCAACAACGGGCTGCGCGTATCGGCCGCCGACCAGAGCATCCTCGATAGCACGCTGGCCAACCGCACCGTGGAATTCGAAAGCGGCAAGGCCGAGCTGACGCCGGCCGGCAAGGCCATCCTGGACGAGATGCTGGCGGCGCTGCTCAAGCTCAAAGGCCGCAAGGTCGAGATCATCGGCCACACCGACAGCGCCGGCCTGCGCGCCACCAACCTTGGCCTGAGCCAGGCGCGCGCGGAAACCGTCAAGGCCTACTTCTCCAGCCACGGCCTGAATGGCGACCTGCTGACCGCGAGCGGCCAGGGCCCCGACCGGCCGATCGCCAGCAATGACAGTGCGGACGGACGCGCGCGCAATCGCCGCATCGAGTTCCGCATGGCCCAATAATCAATCAGAGGACATCATGTTTTCAGCAGAGCAGTTATTAATCCCCATCAGCGACAGCCGCCCATCGGGCGAGGACCTGTCCTTCTCGTCCGACCTGGACGCCATCGCCCAGGCACGCAAGTTCGACGACCCGTCGCTGGACCAGGGCGAATGGGTGACGGAATTGAAGGAAGCGGATTGGGAATTCGTCGTCAAGCGCTGCGCCGCGCTATTGACGGAGAAAAGCAAGGACCTGCGGCTGGCGGTCTGGCTGACCGAAGCGGCCGCCAAGCAGCACCACCTGCGCGGCCTGGCGGAAGGCTACCGCCTGCTGGCAGGCCTGTGCGAACAGTATTGGGACATGGGCCTGTATCCCGAAGCGGACGGCGGCGACAACGAACAACGCATCGGCAATCTGAGCTGGATCCTGGCGCGCACCAAAACGCTGATCCGCGAGATGCCGCTGACGGAAGGCCGCAACACGGCCTACTCCACCATCGACTTCGAGTCGGCCCGCAAGCGCGCCAGTGGCGGCGACGACCAATCCGGCTCACCCAAGCTGGCCGACATGGAAGCGGCCAAGCGCTCCAATTCCGCGCAGTTCTGCGCCGGCTTCACCGCCGACGCGCAATACTGCATGGACGCCCTGCTGCAATTGGAAAAAGTATCGGACGCGAAGCTGGGCCAGGACAGCCCGGGCTTCTCCGCCGCGCGCGATGCCGTGCAATCGATGCTGCATGCGATGCCTGCGGCAAGCAAGTCCGCCGGCGCCGAGGCGCAGGCCGACGCCGCCTTCGACGAGCAGACATCGCAGGCGCCGAACGGCACGGCGGCTCCGCAACAACGCGAAGCCGCCTCCGGCCCGATCCGCAATCGCACGCAGGCCATCGCCCAGCTGCGGGCCGTGGCGCGGTTCTTCCGCGAGACGGAGCCACACAGCCCGGTGTCCTATTTCGCCGAGAAGGCAGCCAACGCCGGCGAACAGGACCTGCACACCTGGCTGCGCTCCGTCATCAAGGATGAAGGCTCGCTCTCCCACATCGAAGAGATGTTGGGAGTGCGGCCTCCCAACTAAGCCTTATACCGCCTTACTCGCCAACCAGCTGCACGGCCTCGACGTTCTTGTAGCCATGCTGGACGTTGTTGGCGATGGTGATCTTGGCGCCTTTGACTTTATATGCAGTCTTGTCGAAGGTGCGCACGAACCAGGTGCGGTTGCCGCGCCTGTCCTGCTTTACGTCGCTGATGCCGGACCAGATGGTGTTCCACTTGCCATCCGTGTCCTGCAGCTCCACCTTGCTCACCGCCTCCACACCCTCGCCGCTGGGGAAGATCACCCGCAGCTCGGTCGCGTTGACCGGCTTGGCGTAGCCGACCTCCAGCCAGTCGAAGCCCTTGTCCTGGTTGTTGTTGGTCCAGCTGCGGTCATCCGAGGGGCCGACGACGTTCCTGGCCACACTGGACTCCGAAGGCTCCTTGCCGCCGTCGTCGCCGAAGGTGCTACTGGCCTTGGCGGTTGCCGCCCACTGTCCCTTCGGATCGTTCAGGTACTTGTCCTCCATCGTGCCATAGTCGAGCAAGGCCTGCTTCCTGGCCATCTCCTCCTGCGCCTCGGTCTGCGCGACGGCCGGTGCCGGAGCCGCCGGAGCGGGCGCCGTCGCAGCCGCCGGGGCCTCAACGGTCGGCGCGTCCGCCGCCTTGTCCTTCTTGTGGCACGCGGCCAGGGCCAGCGTGGATATCAGAATCGCTATGGTGGTATGTCGCTTCATGGTCATTCTCCTTATTTGACGGTGTATTTGAACTGGCCCTGCTTGTTGGCGCTGACCTTGATCTTGCTGATCGCGGCGCCTTCCGCCATCCTGGTCAGCACGGATTCGGCCACTTCCGGCAGCAGCGTGCCATTGAGGATGTTGTCGACATTGCGCGCGCCGGAATCGACTTCCGTGCAGCGGGCCAGTACCGCTTCGACCAGCGCCTCGTCGTAGCTAAACTCCGCCTTGTGGTTGGCGCTGATGCGCTTCTGGATCCTGCCCAGTTTGAGCTTGATGATCTCCACCAGCACATCGTCGGGGATCGGATAGTACGGAATCACCTTCAGGCGGCCCAGGAAGGCGGGCTTGAACTGCTTCATCAGGTGCGGACGGATCAGCTCTTCCAGCGCGGCCGGATCGGGCAGCTCCTCGCTGCCCTTGTTCAGGCAAGCCTGCATCATCGCGGCCGACGCCACGTTCGAGGTCAGGATGATGATGGTGTTCTTGAAGTCGATCTCGCGGCCCTCCGCGTCGTCCATCACGCCCTTGTCGAACACCTGGAAGAACAGCTCCATCACGTCCGGATGCGCCTTCTCCACCTCATCCAGCAGCACCACGCTGTACGGATTGCGGCGCACGGCCTCGGTCAGCACGCCGCCCTCGCCATAGCCCACATAGCCCGGCGGCGAGCCTTTCAGGCCGGAGACGCTGTGCGCCTCCTGGTATTCGCTCATGTTGATGGTGATGAGTTTGCGCTCGCCGCCGTACAGCACATCGGCCAGCGCCAGCGCGGTCTCGGTCTTGCCGATGCCGGACGGGCCGACGAACAGGAACACGCCCTTCGGCTTGTTCGGATCGTCCAGGTTCGCGCGCGAGGTGCGCACGCGCTGCGCCACCGCCTCGATCGCGTGCGGCTGCCCCAGCACGCGCTGCTCCAGGTTGGCCTTCAGGTTCAGCACCGTCTTGATCTCGTCCTTGACCATTTTACCGAGCGGGATGCCGGTCCAGCCGGCGACGATCTCCGCCACCACATGGCCGTCCACCTGCACCGGCACCATCGGCGCCTCGCCCTGCAGCGACTTCAGCTCCGCCTGCAGCGCCTGCAAGTCCTTGCCCTGGCTGGCGTCGCCGCCGGCTTCCAGCGTCGCGCGGCCGGCCTTGATCTGCTCCGTCAGCGCCTTCTCCTTCTCCCAGCGCTCCGACAACTCGGCATGCTGCGCCGCGGCCGCCACGCGGGCAGCCTCCAGCTCCGCCAGGCGCGCAACGTGGGCGCTGCCGCCGGTGCTCTGCTCGCGCTGCAGCGACGTCGATTCCGCGGCGATGCGTTCCAGCGTGCGCGCCAGGTTCTCGATCAACGCCGGCGTGGCGTTCTGGCCCAGCGCGACTTTCGCGCAGGCGGTATCGAGCACGCTGATCGCCTTGTCTGGCAGCTGGCGGCCCATGATGTAGCGGTGCGACAGGCGCACCGCCTCGGTGATCGCCTCGTCGTACACGCGCACGCCGAAATGCTTCTCCATCAGCGGCGCCATGCCGCGCAACATGGCGCAGGCCAGTTCTTCGCTCGGCTCCTCGACCTTGACGACCTGGAAGCGGCGCGCCAGCGCGGCGTCCTTTTCAAAATACTTCTTGTACTCGCCCCAGGTGGTGGCGGCGATGGTGCGCAGCTCGCCGCGCGCCAGCGCGGGCTTGAGCAGGTTGGCCGCGTCGTTCTGGCCGGCCTGGCCGCCGGCGCCGATCATCGTGTGCGCCTCGTCGATGAACAGGATGATGGCGTGCGGGCTTTTCTTCACCTCGTCGATGACGTTCTTCAGGCGGTTCTCGAATTCGCCCTTGACGCTGGCGCCGGCCTGCAACAGGCCCATGTCCAGCGTGTGGATCTCGACGCCCTTCAGCACATCCGGCACGTCGTTGAGCGCGATGCGCAGCGCCAGGCCCTCCACCACGGCGGTCTTGCCGACGCCGGCCTCGCCGGTCAGGATGGGATTGTTCTGGCGGCGGCGCATCAAAATATCGATGGCCTGGCGGATTTCCATGTCGCGGCCGATCACCGGATCGACCTTGCCGTCGCGGGCGCGCTGCGTCAGGTTGGTGGTGAACTGGTCCAGCGCCGGCGTCTTGGACGCGGCCTTGGCCGACAGGTCGCCAACCGGATCGCCGGCCAGCTCCTCATGCTCGGCGGCCGGCGCGGCCGTCACCGCCTCGTCCGAACCGACGGTCAGCTTGTCCAGGTTATGCTTGATCTGGTCGATCTCGAACTTGGCGAACAGTTTCGAGCCACGGTAGGCCAGCTGCGCCAGCTCCGGCTCCGTCAGCAGCGCCTGCAGCAGATGGCCGCTGCGTATCTGCGCCTGCTGGCCCGCCTGCAAATCCAGCGACGCGATCAGCCACGCGTGTTCGAACAGCTTGGGCAAGCGCTCCGAGAACACCGGCGTGCGCGAATTGCCCGTCTTCAGGCGCGCCACCTCGGCCTGCAGGTCCGCCTCCAGCATGCTCACGCTGATGCCGCTCTGGCGCGCGATGAGGACGAAATCGCTCTTGGGCTGCTCCAGCAGCGCCAGGAACAGGTGCTCGATATCCACCTCGTACTGTCCCAGCGAGACGCACAGGCTGGCCGCGCGGGTGGCAGCCGTGCGGCTGGTGTCGTTCAGTTTTCCGATCAGTGTTTTCAGGTTGATGCTCATGATGGTCCTTATTATTTATACTGTATGAATCTCATAGCGCACGTCGGCGCGGTCCTGCGTCTGCGCGTCGGTGACCAGGAAACTGTCCCAACCCAGGCGCCCGCCCACGCGATCGTCCTCCAGCCGCGCCCCTTGCACGTCGGCCGCGCGCAGCACCAGCTGCACCTCATATTCCAGCGACAGGCCGGTAAACATGGTCAACATGCTTTTCAGCGCCTTTGCCGCCTTACCGCCGGGCAGGAAGGATTCGTAGCCTTCCAGGTCCAGCGGGCCCACCACCAGCCGCAATCGCAGGTCGCGCTGCCATACGCGCGAGCCGGCCATCGCACCGGCGCCCAACACGGCGTTACCCAGGCCGAGCACCGTCTGCTGCTCCAGCGGCACGTCGTACCAGCAGCCGATGAACTGCTCGGCCCTGATCGGCTGGTCGAAATACTCCGACAGCACCTTCGCGATCTGCACCGCCGACGCCGGACGCTGGCGCATGGCGGTGGCGAAGTAGCCGAGCGATTCATCGAGCACACCGTCGCCGTCATCGGCCAGGCGCCGGCGCAGCGACTCGTTGCCCATGCCGGCCAGCGACAGCAGCAGCGGCAGGAAGGTGTCCTTGCCGTCGATCTGGTACTTCAGCTCCAGCCGGTACTTGCGCCAGGCCTCGTAGAACAGGGCCAGCGCGCGGTTGGAAAAGGTGTCGAGGAAGGCGCGCGGGCCCTCGTCCTTTTCGTACAGCGCGTGCGCCGCGATGCGTTCCGTGTAGTGCGCCGGCAGCGTGCCGCTGCTGCCCAGGAAGCCCATGAAGGCCGGCGTGATGCGGATGTACTTCAGCTGCGCCGATTGCAGCGCATGCGCCAGCGCGCGCGGATCGGTCGGCACCTCGCGCGGCTCCGGCTGCATCGCCTCCAGCTGGCTGGCGGGGAAGTTCAGCGACGTCGAATTCTGGAAGCGCAGGTAGTTGGCCACCGCGCCCTCGGCCGGCGCGCCGTGGCGCTTGAGCCACAGCTCCAGCATGCGAACCGCCTGGAAGTACTCGAACCGGTACGGCTGCGCGAACAGCCGCTCGATTACAGCAGGCTCAAATCGCCGCTTCGTGGCGTGCATCGCAACAGCTCCTCTCCGGTTTTATTCGATACGATCACCAGCTGGGTGAAGCTGTTCGCGTGCACATACAGGCCGAGGAAGCGCTCGACGATGTGGGCGAAGGCATGGATGCCGCTACCGACGAAGGCTTCCTCGTCGATGGTCAGCCGCACCTCGATGCCGCGCACCAGGCAGGCGAACGGATTCCCCGGCAGCCAGGTATTGGCCGCCTTGTGCGACACCGCCAGGATGCCGCCGATCTGCCGCTGCGACGCCGGTGAACGCGGCAGGTCGTACAGCGTCAGCATCTCGCGGAAGGCATCCAGGCCGCCATCGGCCAGCGACAGGTGGTTCAGCGACAGGTGGGAAATCAGCCGCCAGTGCGCGCCGCGACCGCGCTCGAAACGGTGCGAGGACGTCGGCTTGCGCAGGAAGCTGATCGCGCGCACGCTGGAGCCGCCCTCCAGGAACAGGTCGCCGCCGCGCTGGCCGTAGCTCAGCGAGGCTGGCAGGTCGCGGTTGGTGCAGCTCAGTTCCAGGCTCAGGGTGTCGGTCTCCACCTCGGCCGGATCGAAATCGATATCGACGATGGAAATCTGCGTTTCGTAGCCGGGGCTTTTCTCGGCGAGGATATCGTCGCGCCGCATCACCCAGTAATGGCCGTTCTTCTCCGGTGTCTGGCCGTGGCGCAGCGAATAGAACGGGCGGAACTCCAGCACCGATTCGCCCTGCGGCGTTTGCCGCACCAGCTTCACCGAGTCGATCGACTGCACCTCGTGCGCGAAGGCGCGGCGCGCGTCGGCCAGCACCGGATAACTGGCGCTGGTGTGCGTCAGCCGGATCGGCTCCCCGCGCTGGTGGAACAGGTTGACCACCGGGGTGCAGCCCAGCAGCACATTGTTGATGTTCAGCGTGCCGAGCATGCGGGCGGTGTTGGAATCGGTGCGCATGCCCGACAGGGCCAGGTGCAGCGTGACCGACTTGCAGCCGGCCGGCAGCACGCCGGCCAGCGCATGCAGGTCGATGTCGAAGAAGTTGAACTTCTCCGGGAAGCAGAAATATTCGGTCAGCAGCCGGTAGGCGGCGTGCGACCGGGCCGAGAAATCGATCAGCGATTCCTCTTCCTCGAAGCCGGCCGGGCTCACCGGGATCTTGTGCAGCGGGATCCAGCGGCCATTGCCGTCCGCTTCCGCATAGGCGCACACGCCGCGCATGAACAGCGCATCGCGCAGCGCGGCGCAGAAGGACGGCTCGCCGTCGATGAACACGCGCAGCCTGGACAACCCGAGCTGCGGCACCGCGACCTGGGCCGAGGTGCTGGAGATGGTCAGGCTGATGCTGGAGGTGGCGTTGGGCGGCGTGCGGGTCGCCTCCGGCGCGTCGATGATGGCGGCGAAGGCCGCATGCGTCAGCGCCAGCGGCGCGATCGTCACCGGATACGCGGTGCGGAAGGTGCATACGGCGCCGCGCACCGGGCGCGTGGTCAGCTGGGTCCCGCGCGCGATCTCGCTGGCGGTGGTCAGCTGCGCGGCGGCGCCGCTGAAGTCCATGCGCGCGATCGAGCACGATGGGAACGGCCGCAGGTAATGCGGATACAGCACTTCGAACAGTGCTTCGGTAAATTCCGGATAGTCGTCGTCGAGCCGCTTGGCGATGCGCGAATTGAGCAGCGCGAACGACTCGATCATGCGTTCGATGTGCGGGTCTTCGCACACCTCGCCGCCGATCAGCAGCCGGCCGGCGATCTTGGGGTAGCGTTCGGAGAATTCGCGCGAATAGCGACGCAGGAATCCCAGCTCCCTCTCGTAATACGGTAATAATTGGTCCAACTCAGGCTCCCGATTGCGCCACGCGGCGCGCCTTGCTTATGGTGTAGTGCAGGCTGGACGGCTGCAATACAGCGTCAAAATTGACCGGTTCATGGGCCGAACTCACCACCAGCAACGCCGTGATGGCGAAGTTCAGGCGGTTGATCGAATCCGCGCGCAGTTCGAGCGAGGCCTGCACATTGCGCAGGCGCGGCTCATGGCGCGCGATGGCTTTTTCAAGGCATCGGCAAATGAAGGCACGATCATCGGTGCTCGACAGCGACAAGCCGGCAAAGTCATTCAAGCCGTATGTCACGATCGAGCGCCCGCATTCGGGATACCGCTTCAGCAGCTCCTCCGGGATCACGGTGCGCGTGTTAAGGAGCGCTTCCAGATCGCGCGCGACCGAGTCCTTCAAGTCCTCGATCGACAAGCGCGATACCGTGCCGTTGGAGGCGCCGTTGACTGGCATATCCATCAGCCGGTCGAACAGTCCCGGCGTAAAACCCTTCATCGGTATCCCATTAAACAGTCAGTCGATTACGCGGTCTTGTTGGCCGACAGATCCCAGCCACCCGAGGTGTTACCGCCCGAACCGCCGCCGACTTTCTGTTGGGTGTACTTCCATTTCACTTTCGAATACTTGATCGACACGTCTTCCGTCAGGATGTTGCCTGGCTTGACGGTTGGAGCGACGCTGCTGATCAGCACATTTTCCAGTTCGATTTCGAAGTACTTGATACGCTCGCCATTACCGTCGGCGCGCAGGAATTCCAGCTTTGCCTTAGGGATGGTTTTACCCGACGAGCAGGTTTGCAGCAGCAGAGGAGTAGCCAGGTCGGCCAGCTTCGAGACCACGATGTCTTTGTGCTCGGTGCGCTCGGCGGTGTGGCCGCCGCCGGTCGATGCGGTAGCCGATTTTGGCTGCAGCACTTCCCATTGCACGGTCGAGACCTCGATCCAGTCCTTGTGGGTAGAATCGGCGGATTCGCCTTTAATACCATCGATTTGCAGATATACGTCGATTGCCATGTTGCTTCCTTTCGGTTGTTAAAGTAAAAGTACTACGGTTGCTTAGTTTTTGGTCGATGCAGGCAGCTCCGCGACCAAACGGAGTGAAACGGACAGCTCGTCGAGCTGGAAGTGCGGGCGCAGGAACGACACCGCGCGATACACGCCCGGACGGCCCGGCACTTCGGATACCTGGACGGACGCTTCGCGCAGCGGGAACTGGGCTTTCTGTTCCTGGCTGGCGTTATCGTCCAGCAGCACGTACTGGGTCAGCCAGCGGTTCAGGAAGTCTTCCACGTTCGAGGCGGCGGCGAAGCTGCCGATCTTGTCGCGCATCATCGCCTTCATGTAGTGGGCGATGCGCGAGACGGCGAAGATGTACTGCAGCTGCGCCGACAGCACGGCGTTGGCGTTGGCGGCGTCGCTGTTGTACTTGCGGGCCTTCTGCGCCGATTGCGCGCCAAAGAAGGCGGCATAGTCGGTGTTCTTGCAGTGGACCAGCGAGATGAAACCGAGGTCGCTCAGTTCCTTCTCGCGGCGGTCGGTGATGGCGATCTCGGTCGGGCACTTGAGCGCGACTTCGCCTTCGTCGGTCTTGAAGGTGTGGGTCGGCAGGTCTTCCACCAGGCCGCCGCCCTCCACGCCGCGGATCGCCGCGCACCAGCCGTAGTCCTCGAAGGCCGCGGTCAGCTTGGTGCCGAAGGCGTAGGCCGCGTTACACCACAGGTATTTCTGGTGATCGGTGCCGTCGACATCCTCGACGAAGTTGAAGCCCTCGGTGACGGCGCCATCGGCCGGATTGAACGGCAGGCGGCCGAGGAAGCGCGGCAGCGTCAGGCCGACGTAGCGCGAGTCTTCCGATTCACGGAACGACTTCCACTTCGCGTACTCGATGGTGTCGAACACCTTCGACAGGTCGCGCGGCTTGCCCAGGTCGCTGTAGCTCTCCAGGCCGAACAGCTCAGGCGACGCGGCCGAGATGAACGGCGCGTGCGCGGCGGCCGCCACGTGCGACATCTGCTCGATGAAGTACATGTCTTCCGGCTGGCGGGTGATCTCGTAGTCGCCCAGCAGCGCGCCGAACGGCGCGCCGCCGAAGGTGCCGAATTCCTCTTCGTAGACCTTCTTGAACATCGTGCTCTGGTCGAATTCCAGCGCGGACTGGAAGTCCTTGACCAATTCCTTCTTGGTCGCGTTGAGCATCTTGATCTTCAGGTTCTGGCCCGTGGCGGAATTGCGCACCAGGTAGTGCAGGCCGGTCCAGCTGCTTTCCAGCTTCTGGAATTCCGGCGCGTGCATCACGGCCGACAGCTGCGCCGAAATCATGCGGTCCAGTTCAGCCACGCGGGCGTCGATGGTGGCGGCCAGGTTGTTGGACACGACCACGGTGCCGTCCATGACCTGGTTCACCAGTTCGGAAATCAGGTCCTTGGCGCGCGCATGCTCGGCGCTGGATTTGGCGACCTTGCTCTCTTCGACAATCTGGTCGAGCAAAGCGAATTCGGTGGTGGCGGCGGCCGCGCCGCCTGGAGTCAGTTGAGCGGACATGATCAAGCCTTCGTGGTTTGCTGGCCCAGTTCGGCCAATTTCTCGGTGCTGTTCAAGACGTCGTTGAGGATGTCTTCCAGCTTGTCGTTGCCGGCCAGTTTGTTACGCAGGTCGGCCAGCTTGGTGCGCGCTTCGAGCAGCTTGCGCAGCGGTTCGACCTGCTGCACCACGGCTTCCGGACGGAAGTCTTCCATCGACTTGAATTTCAGGTCGACGGCGAACTGGCCGCCTTCGCCGCTCAGCTCATTCGACACGCGGTAGGCCGCGCGCGGCTCGACACCCTTGAGCACTTCATCGAAGTTGTCGCGGTCGATGCCGACGAAGCTGCGGTCCTTCAAGCGCTTTTGCTCGACTTCCGAATTGCCGCCGAAATCGCCCACCACGCCCATAACAAAGGGCAGTTCCTTGTTCTCGATGGCGTCGCCGATTTCCACGTCGTAGGTCATCTGGACCCGTGGCGGACGGATTTTCTGCAGTTTTTTCTGGACACTGGTATTTTTAGACATGGGATTCCCCTATCGTTTAGGTTAATTACTTCAACGCGTTGAACGGATCGGCGCTTGAATCTTCAGCGGCCTTGTGCTTGCCCTTCTTGCCCTTGGCCGTGGAGTTGTTACGCGCAGGAGCGGCCGGCGGCGCGGGCGGCGGCGGCACCAGCACGGTCTCGCCCAGGCTTTCGCGCAGCAGCTTGGCCAGGTCCTGCGACTCGGTGCGCAGCGATCCGGACAAATTATTTTGGCGGCTCAGGTCCGACAGCGCGCGCGTCGACAGGCGCAGGCCGCTGATGGCGATGATGCTGTTGGCCAGGCGGTCGTTCGGATCGCGCACCAGCACTTCCTGCGCGCTGACGATGGCGTCGCCATACTGGCCGGCCTCATAGCGGGTCTGCGCGATATTGGTCCACGGCGTCTTGTCGGCCGGGTAGGCCTCCGCGGCTTCCTTCCATAACGTGACTGCCTGCTCCTTCTGGCCGGCGCCGCTGGCCTGGCTGGCTTTGGCCAGCATGTCTTCCATGCTTGGCAGTGCGGGCTTCTGGACCACAGGGGCGGTCATGCAAGCGGTGAGCGATGCGGCGCAGACAGCGGCGCCAATGAAACGGCCGATGCGGCCAAGGGAGATTACGGTCTTCATGCTGTCCTCAAACTAAATATCAAAAAAGAATGCCTAACCACTAATTATTTCCAACAGGCCGCACGTTATCAGAAATTTATTGTTGACGGCGTTCAATTGAATTTTTGGTTGAAGCGCGGAACTTTTTAGTGCCGCAGAGGTCAGGCTGCCTATTTTTTAGGCTGCGCACGATAGAAATCAAACGAACGCGGCTGTTGGTCAAGAAATGTTATTGTTCTGCTACTTAACAAATGGCATCAATGCGCCACACACTCAAGGACGCACGCATGAGCAGCAAAATTTTATGGGGCGAAGGCTTATTCCTGCGCCCGCAGCACTTCCAGCAGCAGGACCAGTACCACGAGCAGCGCCTGCATCACAGCCTGCAGGCGCTACACCCGTATGCGTGGGGCGTGAACCAGCTCCAGATCGACCGCGACGCATTGACCAACAACACCCTGCGCGTGCTCGAGCTGTCGCTGCGCTTCCAGGACGGTGAGCTGTACAGCGCGCCCGGCGAGGACGAGCTGCCGGACACCGTGGACCTGAGCCAACTGGCGCAGTCGCAGCAGAGCGTGACCTTCTACGCCGCCCTGCCCGCGTTCAAGCCGTTCGGCGGCAATTTCGCCGACGGCGCCAACGGCGGCAACGCCGTGCGCTTCCTGCAATCGAACCGCGAAACGCCGGACCTGTACACGCAGGCCGCGTCGGCGCAGCTGAGCTACCTGAAGAAGACCGTGCGGCTGGTGTCGGAATTCGAGCCGCGCGATTCCTACACCCACTTCCCGCTGCTGCGCCTGCGCCGCGCCACCACCGGCGGCTTCGAACTGGATGCGTCGTTCGTCGCGCCCAGCCTGTCGATCCGCAGCTCGCCGCAGCTCTTCCTGCAGCTGCGCCGCCTGATCGACGCGCTGCAGGCCAAGGTCAGCGCGCTGTACGGCCACCACCGCGAGCCGAGCAAACACGTGATCGAATTCCGCTCCGGCGACATGTCGTCCTTCTGGCTGCTGCACACGGCCAGTTCGGCGTTCGCCTCGCTGTCGCACTACTTCCACCATCCGGCGCTGCACCCGGAACGCCTGTACGAACAGCTGCTGCAGCTGGCCGGCGCCCTGATGACCTTCTCGAAAAGCTGGACCCTGGCCGACCTGCCGCCCTACCAGCACGCCGACCCAGGCCCCGGCTTCGCCACGCTGCACCAGATCATCCGCGAGCTGCTCGACACGGTGATCTCGTCGAAGTACTTCGCCATCGCGCTCAAGGAAGTCAAGCCCTCGTACCACCACGGCATGCTGGACTCGCAGAAGATCGACGACAAGACCACCTTCTACATCGCCGTCTCGGCCGACCTGCCGGCCAGCGAGATGGTCGACATCGTGCCGCTGCGCTTCAAGATCGGCGCGCCGGACGACGTCGAGAAATTCGTGCTGTCGGCAATGCCCGGCGTGCGCCTGTCGCATGCGCCGCAGGTGCCGGCCGCCGTGCCGGTGCGCCCGGACGCCTGCTACTTCGCGCTCGAGGCCAAGGGCCAGATGTACGAGCGCATGCTGCAAGCGCAATCCATTTCCATCTACGTCCCCGGCGGCATGCATGACCTGAAGCTGGACCTGGTGGCCGTCACTTCCTGAACCGAGGATCAAACATGAATACCGTTACCGCACCTTCCCTGATCGGCGCGAGCGCTCCGCCCAGCGCGGCCAGCGCGCCGCAAACCCTGCTCGACCTGATGTACGACGGCTTCTACGCGCTGTTCATGCTCAAGAACGGCAATGGCCCGCAGGACGACGGCGAGTTCGCCCGCAAGATGTCGGCCTTCCTGGACGACTTCGGCCGCGGCGCCAAGAAGCAGAACGCCTCGCCCGACGACGTGGACAACGCCAAGTACGCGTTCTGCGCGGCGGTCGACGAGATCATCCTGCGCTCCAACTTCAGCATCCGCGACGCGTGGGAGCGCCGCCCGCTGCAGCTGGTGCTGTTCGGCGAGCAGCTGGCCGGCGAGAACTTCTACAACCGCCTGGAGAACCTGCGCGCGCGCGGCAGCGCGCACCTGCAGGCGCTGGAAGTGTTCCATATGTGCCTGCTGCTGGGCTTCCAGGGCAAGTACATCCTCGAGGGTTCGGAAAAACTGAACTACCTCACCTCGCGCCTGGGCGACGAAATCGCCCACATGAAGGGCAAGCGCGGCGGCTTCGCGCCGCACGCCGAACGCCCCGACCAGATCAAGCACAAGCTGCGCAGCGATCTGCCGTTGTGGGTGCTGTGCTCCGTGTTTGGCCTGATCTGCGTGCTGGGCTACATCGGCCTGCGCACCTCGCTCAACCACAACGCCGAGAACCGCATGAACGCGTATAACGACGTCGTCAAAATGGCACCACGTGCCGCCAACCTGACAATCACCCTGCCCTGATGGACCTGCCGTCGAAAATCACCTCGGCGCTCGGCCTGTTCGGCACGGGCCTGAGCCAGCACGCGCGCCTGATCACACTGGCCAGCGCGCAGGAATCGGACCTGCCCGAATCGCTGATGGCGGAACGCTTCAGCGGCCGCGAAGGCGTCAACGAACTGTATGCGTTCGAAGTCGACGCATTGAGCCCATCGACCGACCTGGATCTGGCGATCTTCATCGGCGAGGAACTGACCGTCACGCTGCTGCAGCCGGACGGCGGCCGCCGTGCATGGCACGGCATCTGCACCGAAGCCGCGTGGCTGGGCGCCGACGGCGGCGTGGCGCGCTACCGCCTGATCCTGGAACCGGCGTTGGCGATGCTGCGGCTGCGGCGCGACAGCTACATCTTCCAGGACAAGAACGCGCAGGACATCGTCACCGAGCTGCTGGGCGACTACCCGCAGCTGCGCTGCGAATTCGACGTCACGCAAACGCTGGAACCGCGCGCCATCTGCACGCAGTACCGCGAAAGCGACCTGGAATTCTTCACCCGCCTGCTGGCCTCCGAAGGCCTGAGCTGGCGCTTTGAACACGACCAGGCAGACGACGACAGCAAGGACGGCCAAGCCAAGCACAAGCTTGTGATCTTCGACAGCAAGGCTCGCGCGCCGGACACGCCGGGCGACGCCGAGATCCGCTTCCACGGCGTGCGCGCCACCGACAGCGACGACGCCATCGACCACTTCGCCGCCCGCCGCCGGGTGCAGGCCAATGCCGTCAGCATCAGCAGTTGGGATCCGGCGCAGTTGCTGGCGCCGTCGGCCGAGCAGGCGTCCAGTCTCGATGCCGGCGAACTGCCGGTACTGGCCGTGTACGACGGCAGCGGTGAGCGCATCGCCAGCGGCACCGATAATGGTGCCGCCGCCGATCCGCACAGCCAGTTGATGCTGCAGGCGCTGGAACTGGACAACAAACTATTCGAAGGCGCGGGCGCGGTGCGCCGGCTGGCCGCGGGCCACGGCTTCCAGCTCACGCAGCACGAGCGATACGCCGATGGCGACAACCGCTTCCTGGTGCTGTGGGTGCGCCACGAAGCGCGCAACAACTTCCAGGCGCAGATCAAGACGGCGGCGAAGCTGACCGGAGGCGGGATCGAGCACGGCACCTACCGCAACAGCTTTGGCTGCGTGCGCGACAGCGTGGCCGTGGTGCCGCGCGCCACCGCCGCGCCGAACGCCAGCACCGCACTGGGGCCGCAGACCGCGCTCATCGTCGGCCTGGCCAACGCGGTCGCCACCACCGACCGCGACCACCGGGTCAAGATCCAGTTCGCCTGGCAGCGCGGGCAAGGCGCCAACGCCGGCGGCTTGGGCCACAACACCGACAGCAAGGGCAACGCTCCAGGCGACGAAACCTCCGGCACCTGGGTGCGGGTGGCGGAGGCGCTGGCCGGCCCGAACTGGGGGTCGCAATTCACGCCGCGCATCGGCACCGAAGTGCTGGTCGACTTCATCGAAGGCGACATGGACCGGCCGCTAGTGGTGGCGCAGCTGTACACCGGCGCCGACCTGCCGCCGTTTTCGGCCGGCGTGGATTCGGCTGCCAATCATGCGGGCACGCTGTCCGGCATCCACAGCCACAACTTCGCCGGCGGCGGCTACAACCAGTGGCAGCTGGACGACACGCCGGGCCAGCTGCGCACGCGCCTCGCCACCAGCAGCGCCGCCACGCAACTGAACCTGGGATATCTGATCCATCAGGATCCTTCCTCCGCGCGGCGCGGCAGCTATCGCGGCAGCGGTTTCGAACTGCGCACCGACGCCTGGGCCGCCGTGCGCGGCGCGCAAGGCGTGCTGCTGACCACCAGCGCGCGCGCCGCGCAAGGCAGCGGCGTCACCTCCACGCAGATGGACGCGGACGAGGCGCTCGGCGCATTGAAATCGTCGAAGGAACTGGCGCGGCAGCTCAGCGACGCGGCCAAGCAGCAGCAGGCCTTGTCCAGCCAGCCCGCCGCCGACGCGCACCAGGATTTCATCTCGCAGCTCGATCCCAAGGAAAAGGGCAAGCATGCCGGCGCGGTCAACGGCCAGCAGGCTGTCAAGGCCAAGGACGGCGCGCGCGATCTGGACGCGGCCAAGCCGGTGGAAAGATTCGGCGCGCCGCTGGTGCTGATGGACGCGCCGGCCAGCATCAACTGGGCCACGCCGGCATCGACCGTGCTGTTCGCCGGCCAGCAGCTGCATTGGGTGACGCAGGGCGATGTGCATATGACAGCAGCGTACACCGTGTCGTCGGTGGCGGCCAACGCGGCGAGCTACTTCACGCACGCCGGCGGCATCCAGGCCTTCGCCGGCAACGGCCCGGTATCGCTGCAGGCGCACACCGACCAGTTGGAGATCCTGGCCGACAAGTCGATCACCGTCATCTCGGTCAACGACAGCATCGAGATCAAGGCCAACCAGAAGATCGTGCTGCAGGCCGGCCAGTCGTCGATCACACTGGAAGGCGGCGACATCACCTTCGCCTGCCCCGGCAACTTCACCGTCAAGGGCGGGCAGCATGTGTTTGAAGGCGGCGCCAGCGCCGCAGCCGCCATGCCGGCGTTGCCGGACTCGCGGCTGAAATTATTTGACCAAGGATTTATCGTGAAAGACGAGACCACGGGCCAGCCGCTTCCCAACCAGCGCTATCGCATCAAGCTGGCCGACGGCACTTACGAGGAAGGCGTCACCGATGAAACTGGCCACACCCACGTGGTCGCGACGACTTCGCAACAGCCGCTGTCGTTAGAAATTGCACAGGGCTGAACGATGACGACTTGGAAGACAATCGCATCCAGTACAACCACCCCGAAAGAGGTCAAGACACGGGCACCGGCTACCGTGGCGGCCTCCCCCTGCACCGCCGCCAAGATCACGGTTGAGACCGTTGCAATGCTACCGACCGACCGCACGCGCACCACCGTGGGTGTCGGTGAAAAGGTCAAGCTGACCTACAGCCTCGGCAGCGCCACCTGGACCGCATCAAAAGGAACGCTGACTTCCACCACCGGCCAGACGGTCACGTTCGAGGCGCCTGACCAGGCGGCGACCGTCACCATCAAGGCCACCGGCGGCGGCTGCACCTGTACCCTGACGTTTACCGTCATCGAACCGAGCGGCGTGCTCATGGAACGCCAGCCCGGAAAAGGCATACAGCACACCAATGGCATTCCATCGGTGGGCATCAGGACTGTTATCTACCTCACACCGGACACGGTGTCGTTCCAGTTCATCCAGATTTCGGAGGACGATTGCCCGGGCGTGGTGACAGGTTACTTCGTCGGCACGCCGCTGGATGGCATTCGACATGGCTCGCACGGTGCGGGCACGTGGGTGCCGGTCGGGCCCACGATTGCCGGCAAGGGTTCGAGGGTAGTCGCCAACGACACCGCGCAATCCGGCCATTGCAATTTCGGCACGCCGTATTCGGCCGGTACATTCGACTGGGCGATCCCCTGGAAGTTCCGGGTCGGCGGCGGAGCTGATAAAGTCTTTGCAACCGTCCATCAACGCTTTACCATAGATGCCGCCGGGGATATGACCGTCAGCAAGGCCGGCGCCTCAGGCGCAGCCGCGCTCTCAGATCCGACGTCCACCTACTAAGAAGGCAAGCATCATGCGCTATGCTGTACTGATCACAGTGCTCCTGGGCTTGGCCGGCCATCCGGCCGCCCATGGAAGCGCGGCGCTCAAGGCACCACATCAACACACACCGGCGGAGAAGAAAATGTCGCAGCAGTTTGACCAAGCCACGCAGCAGTTGGCAGTATTTAAAAAGACCCACGATGTCACGCCGCTATCGACGGCCATCTCGCTGGCTGACGCCATGCCAAGCTTCGTGCTACCGGCTCCGCCCGCCGGGCAGCCGCCAGCCAAGGACAAGCTGGCGCTGTGGTTCGCCGTCTTTGACGCAATGGATGCCGAGATCGCCCCTGACTTCAATCCAGACGACCTTCCGGAACTCACCGTGGCGCCGCCGCTGGAAGCCGGACTGCCGGCAGGCGTCGCCCCATCGAGCATCAAGGATCCTGCTGTGCGCAAGAAGTACGAAGACGCATTGGCAGCGAACGACCTGAAGAACCAACGATTCAGTTACCAGTACGCGCTGCTGCAAGAAAACCTGCGCGCCGAATCCGACGTTGAAAAGTTCATCACCACCGACGTCGCGCGCGATCCGGCACAACTGGAATTCTTGCGAAACAGGCTGGCGCTGGCGAAGCTGCAGCCGCAGCGGCTCGCAAAACTGCAAGCGCTGCTGGAGCATGCGGCAAAATAGACTCGCCATCCCGCTTATATCGGCAAAGTGATCAATCGCCGGGCTGCAGCCTGCCGACGACGCGTGGTTCGCATCGCGGAAGGAAACCACGGGCACCTCCTTCATCGCTCCGGAAGCCGCGCGGCCGTGGCTGAGCGAACCGTTTCGGAATTGACAAAGGGGCTGAAATGAAAACACTCCTCGCATATTGCACACTCGCCCTCACACTGGCATTGGCGCCGGCCGCCCATGCCGATGTCGCCTCCAGCCAGCAAGGCCAACTGGTACAAGCTGACCACCAACGATCCCGCCTACCCCGACGGCCCGTTCTACCTGCTCAAGCCGGTGGGCCAGAAGTTCTACGCCAGAAGCAAGGAACTGACCGTCGAATCTGTGCTGAAAAAAGAAGCCACCGTTAAACCAGAAAGCCGCACAAAACAATGAAGCCGACTATCGCTGCCGTGGCACTGCTCGCCGCATTTTCCATGAACGCGGTCCAGGCGGACCCTGACCGGACAGCGCCGGCCAACGCCTGCTCGACGAAAAACAAGTCAGCCCTGCGCGCGCAGCTGCAAAAGGTTCCCACCCCCGACGACGCCTGGCACCTGGCCGAGCTGCTGATGTGCGGCGCCAGGACGCCGGTCAACGCCGCATATCTCCGCCGCCACATGCCGCCCAAAATCAAGGCCAGCACCTTCGACACCGACGGCAAGGAGCAGGTCTGGCTGCCATCGGCGACGCCTGCGATTGATGCAACACAGGGCCGCCGCGCGGCTGTCGCTTTTTCGCCGCAGCTTGCATTAATGCAGGCAATGGTACACAGCAAATTAAATTGACTTTGGGCAAGCAATCGTCAATCATAGTTGTCAGGCAGCTGGCCGACGCCTCCCGAACGCTCAACAGCGATGGAGGCGCGGCAAGCTGCCGGGAACACGATTACATAACCGAGCCAGGCTCCGGCAGAACACCGCCGGCATCACGCCCTCGGTTCGCGCCGGCCCAATTCTCCGCCCGCGCCCCATGCCGATTGAGTTCCACCTTCGGCCGCCCTCCCTCCGCGGTCATCCTGTCCATCCCAGCTTGAGGCGACCCGTGGTTGCCGGGCGAGGTGCGGCCGCCGTGCCGCGTTGGACGAACACGCGCAGCATCCCAGTCAACACAAGGAACACCATGCATCCGACCGACGTTATTTCCCGGCGCGCCGACCGATCCGGCAGGCCATTGCACCAGCCGCGATCGTCCGCCGCCGCGACGGCGCGCGCTGTCGCCCGGCCTGCGCAAGCGGCGGCCGTGGCGCCGCAACGTCAACCGGCACGCATCCTGGTCGTCGATGACGACGACGTCACCCGCATGGCCATTGCCGCCGGACTGCAGCGCCTGGGCTACCAGACCACCGAGGCCGATTGCGCGTTGGCTGCGCTGGAGCGCGCGGCCGACTGGCGGCCCGACCTCGCGATCATCGACATCACGATGCCCGGCATGTCCGGCATCGAACTGGCGGCGCGCCTGCGCGAGCTGGGCGAGCTGCCATTCATGTTCCTGTCCTCGCACGATGGGCCGGACGTGGTGCGCGCTGCCAGCGCCCATGCCGCCGTCGCGTACCTGGTCAAGCCGCTCGGCGTCGCGCAGATCATTCCCGCCATCGAAGTGGGCCTGGTCCGGTCGGCGGAACTGGCCGCGCTGCGGGAAAAACAAGCGGTGTTGTCGCAAGCGCTGTCCGACGCGCGCGACACCAACCTGGCCATCGGCGTGCTGATGGAACGCCATGGGCTGGAGCGTGAGCAGGCGTTCGACATCCTGCGCGGCCAGGCGCGTGCGCAGCGGCGCAAGGTGAACGCGGTCGCGACGGAAGTGTTGGCCGTCGGCGGATCCGGCGCCATGCAAGGAAGATAGCAAGCAGCAAATAGGCAGTGAAGAATAAGCAGTAAGGAATAAGCAGTAACAAATAAGCAGTAAGTAAACCGGCCCTACCCCCCGCCTATCGAAGTCAGTCATCGCATGCGCCCAACGGCGCAGGCCTTGACTGGCCGTCACGGTATGCAATCTATTTGGGGGCAAGTCACATGACCACATCCATTCGGACCGCCGATCATTCGGCGTCCTCGCGGCGGCCGGCCGCGACCGCAGCGCGCGGCACGGCGCCCAGGCTGGTGCCGCGATGAGCGCGCTTCGTCTGCGGATCGATGGCGAGTTCAGCATCTATCGGGCCGCCGAGCTCAAGGAGATGGTGCTGACGGCCGTGGCGCAAGCGCCCTGCCTTGAGCTGGACCTGTCCGCCGTGAGCGAGCTGGACACCGCCGGCGTGCAGATCCTGCTGCTGGCGCGGCAGGCGGCGCTGGTGCGCGGCCACGCCCTGCGGCTGGTGAACAGCAGCGCGGCGGTGCAGGCGACGCTGGCGCTGCTGCGGGTGTTCCCGGAAGCCGACGGCGCGGAGGCTGGCCATGTTTCTTGACCAGGCACTGCCCACCTTCATCGCCGAAAGCCGCGAGCTGCTCGACGCCATGGAAAGCGCGCTGCTGCAGTTCGCGCTGGCCACGCCGCAGGACGACACCGTCAACGCGGTGTTCCGCGCCGCCCACACCATCAAGGGCTCGGCCGGCCTGTTCGGCCTGGACCATATTGTCGCCTTCACCCACGTGGTCGAGAGCGTGCTCGACCGCGTGCGCGACGGCACTGTGACCGTGGACGAGCCGCTGGTCACGCTGCTGCTGTCGTGCGCCGACCACATGCGCGCATTGATCGACGCGACAGCCGCCGGCCAGTACGAAGCCACCGCCGCCAGCGCCGCCACCGGCAGCGCCCTGCTCGACCGCCTGCAGCGGCACCTGCCGGGGGCGCTGGCCACCGCCGAGCCGGCCGCGCGCACCGAGACCGCCATCGCGGCCGGCGCGGGCGCCAGCAACTACTGGCACCTGTCGCTGCGCTTCGGCACCGACGTGTTCAAGAATGGCATGGACCCGCTGTCCTTCCTGCGCTATCTCGGCCAGCTCGGCACCATCGTCGGGCTGGAAACGCTGGCCGACGCCTTGCCGCCGGCCGACGCCATGGACCCGCACCTGTGCTACCTCGGCTTCGAAGTCTCCTTCGACAGCACCGCCGACAAGGCCGCGATCGAAGACGTGTTCGACTTCGTGCGCGAGGATGCCCAGATCCGCATCCTGCCGCCGCACAGCCGCGTGGCCGACTATCTGCGGCTGATCGCCGAGCTGCCCGAGCAGGCCCCGCGCCTGGGCGAGATCCTGGTGCGCTGCGGCAGCGTGACGGCGCAGGAACTGGCCGCGGCGCTGGCCGCCCAGGCGGCGGCCGCCACCCCGCAACCGCTCGGCAGCATCATGGTGGCGCAGGGCGTGGTGCCGCCGGTCGTGGTCGAGGCCGCGCTGGCGCAGCAACAGCAGCTGCGCGGCAAGAGCCAGGAAACCCAGACGGTGCGGGTCGACGCGGACAAGCTGGACCAGCTGATCAACCTGGTCGGCGAACTGATCATCGCATCCGCCGGCGCCAGCCTCACGGCCCGCCGCGCCGGCGACGCCGCGCTGCAGGAAAGCGCCTCCACCGTCTCGGAACTGGTCGAGCAGGTGCGCGACCGCGCGCTGCAACTGCGCATGGTGCGCATCGGCGCCACGTTCGGCCGCTTCCAGCGCGTGGTGCACGACGTCGCGCGCGAGATCGGCAAGGACATCCGGCTCCAGCTCAGCGGCGAGGACACCGAGCTCGACAAGACCGTGGTGGAAAAACTGGGCGACCCGCTGACCCACCTGGTGCGCAACGCCATCGACCACGGCATCGAGCCGGCCGCGCTGCGGCTCGAGCGCGGCAAGCCCGCGCAAGGCACGGTACGGCTGCACGCCTACCACGACGCCGGCAATATCGTGATCGAAGTCAGCGACGACGGCGGCGGCCTGCGGCGCGAGAAAATCCTGGCCAAGGCCGAGGCGCGCGGCCTGATCGAGCCCGGCCAGAGCCTGAGCGACGCCGAGATTTACAACCTGGTGTTCGAGCCCGGCTTCTCCACCGCCGAGCAGGTCACCAACCTGTCCGGGCGCGGGGTCGGCATGGATGTGGTCAAGCGCAACATCGTGGCGCTGCGCGGCAGCGTCTCGCTCGGCAGCACCGAGGGCGTGGGCACCACCGTCAGCGTGCGCCTGCCGCTGACGCTGGCGATGATCGACGGCTTCCTGGTCAGCGTCGGCAAGGCGCCCTTCGTGGTGCCGCTGGAGATGATCGAGGAATGCATCGAATACAGCGCCGCGCCCGGCCACCAGTACACCGACCTGCGCGGCGAGGTCTTGCCCTTTGTGCGCCTGCGCGACGTGTTCGCGCTGGACGGCGCGGCCGCGCGCCGCCAGAGCATCGTCGTGGTGCGCCAGGGCGGCGTCAAGGCCGGCCTGGTGGTCGACGCCCTGCACGGCGAGTTCCAGACCGTGATCAAGCCGCTGGACAAGATGTTCCAGCGGGCCGACCGTCTCAGCGGTTCGACCATCCTGGGCAGCGGCGAAGTCGCGCTGATCCTGGACGTGCCCGCCCTGATCCGCCAAGCCACGGCCGCCGCGCCGCCGGCCCAACCCCAATTTTCATGCAATCACTGACATCCACCTGGAGGAAAGCATCATGTTCTCAAACGTAAAAATCGGTATCCGGCTCATCGCCGGCTTCATCCTCGTTGCCGCCATCAGCGCCGTGGTCGGCGTGATCGGCATCTCCAACGCCGGCAAGATCAACGATCTGGCCGACAAGATGTACGCCAGCGAACTGCTGGGGCTTTCCTACATCAAGGAAGCCAATATCGACCTGATCTACGTCGGCCGCGCCCGCGGCAACGCGCTGCTGGCCACCACCGCGGAGGAGCGCCAGAAGTACATGACGCTGACCACCAAGAGCCTGGCCATGGTCAAGGAAAACATGGACAAGGCCCGGCCGCTGTTCGTCCGTCCGCGCGCCAAGGAAATCCTGGCCAAGTACAACGCCGTCTGGGACGAGTACGAGAAGGAGACCATGCACACGCTGGCAATGGTGGCCAACGAGCCGCTGGGACAACGCAGCGACCAGCTCAACCTGACCATGCGCAGCACCGCCGAGAAGGCCCAGTTGCTGGACGACTGGATGACCGACCTCACCAAGATCAAGGAGGAGAACGCCAAGCAGGCGTCGGAAGCCACCACGGCCATGTATGAAAACAGCCGCACCATCATGATGGGCGCCATCGGCTTCGGCGTGGCGCTGGGCATCTTCCTCGGCTTCGTCATCAGCCGCAGCGTCACCAGGCCGCTGTCGAAGGCGGTCGATGCGGCCGAGCGCCTGGCCCAGGGCGACCTGACCATCAAGCTGGAAAGCACCGCCAAGGATGAAACGGGCCGCCTGCTGCAATCGATGCAGAAGATGATCGAGAAGCTGTCGCAGGTGGTGGCCGAGGTCAACAACGGCGCCCAGTCGCTGGCCAGCGCGTCCGAGGAAGTCAGCGCCACCGCGCAGTCGCTGTCGCAGGCGTCCAGCGAACAGGCCGCCGGCGTCGAGCAGACCAGCGCCTCGATCGAGCAGATGACCGCCTCGATCTCGCAGAACACCGAGAACGCCCGCGTCACCGACGGCATGGCCAGCAAGGCAGCGCGCGAAGCGACCGAGGGCGGCCAGGCGGTCAAGTCCACCGTGCTGGCCATGCGCCAGATCGCCAGCAAGATCGGCATCATCGACGACATCGCCTACCAGACCAACCTGCTGGCGCTGAACGCGGCCATCGAGGCGGCCCGCGCCGGCGAACACGGCAAGGGCTTCGCGGTGGTGGCGGCCGAGGTGCGCAAGCTGGCCGAGCGCAGCCAGGTGGCCGCGCAGGAAATCGGCGAGGTGGCCACCAGCAGCGTCAAGCTGGCCGAGCAGGCCGGCAGCCTGCTCGACGAGATGGTCCCCAACATCCGCAAGACGTCCGACCTGGTGCAGGAAATCACGGCCGCCTCGTCGGAGCAGTCGAGCGGCGTCAGCCAGATCAACTCCGCGGTCGGCCAGCTGAGCCAGACCACCCAGCAAAACGCCTCCAGCTCGGAGGAACTGGCGGCCACGGCCGAGGAAATGAGCAGCCAGGCCGAGCAGCTGCAACAGACCATGGCCTTCTTCCGCCTGGACGCCGTCACGCGCGCGCCGGCGGTACCGATCCGCAAGGCCGCAGCGGCACGCGCGGCACGCCAGGCCGGCGGCCGGCTCGGCGCGGGCAACCTGGCGCTGGCGGCGGCCGGCGAGGTCGACGAAGCCATGTTCGGCAAGTTCTGAGGGAGGCGGCCATGAACGCGCGCATCGAGGCGACCGCCCTCCAGGCGGCCAGTGACCGCACCCAATACCTGACCTTCATGCTTGGCGGCGAGGTGTTCGCCATCGGCATCCTGGCGATCAAGGAAATCATCGAGTACCAGGGCGTGACCGTGGTGCCGATGATGCCGGCCGCGATACGCGGCGTCATCAACCTGCGCGGCGCGGTGGTGCCGGTGATGGACCTGTCGGCGCGCTTCGGCCAGCCGTCGAGCGAAGTCGGCAAGCGCACCTGCATCGTCATCGTCGAGATGGCGCTGGACGGCGAGCGGCGCGATGTCGGCGTGGTGGTCGACGCCGTCAACGCGGTGCTGGAGATCGCCCGCGCCGAGATCGAACCGGCGCCGGCCTTCGGCGCCCGCATCCGCACCGACTTCATCGCCGGCATGGGCAAGGTCAACGGCCGCTTCGTGATCCTGCTCGACGTCGAGCGCGTGCTGTCGAATGCCGACCTGGACGCGCTGGGCGAAGGCTGGCCGGCGCCGGCCGCGCTGGCCGCGTGAGGCGAAGCGATGAGCGCCATCGACATCACCGACCAGGAGTTCGGCCAGTTCCAGCGCTTTATTTTTGCGGCGGCCGGCATCAGCATGTCCGACGGCAAGAAGGCGCTGGTCAGCGGGCGGCTGGCCAAGCGCCTGCAGCAGCACGGGCTGGGCAGCTATGGCGCCTACTTCCGCCTGCTCACCAGCGGCAGCGCGCCGCAGGAGGTGCAGACCGCGGTCGACCTGCTGACCACCAACGAGACCTATTTCTTCCGCGAGACGGTGCACTTCGACGCGCTGCGCGCGCACGCGCTCAAGACAAGCGAGCCGGGCCGGCCCTACCGGGTGTGGAGCGCGGCCTGTTCGTCCGGCGAGGAGGCGTACAGCATGGCGATGGTGCTGGACGACGCCCTCGGCCGGCGGCCCTGGGAGATTGTCGCCACGGATATCAGCACGCAGGTGCTGCGGCGGGCGCAGGCCGCGCACTATCCCGACGAGCGCGCGCGCCACACGCCGCCGGAGTACCTGCGCCGCTACTGCCTCAAGGGCCATGGCGAGCAACAGGGCACGCTGCTGGTCGCGGCGGCGTTGCGCGAACGGGTGCGCTTCGCCCAGGTCAACTTGAACCAGTCCCTGCCGTCACTGGGGACGTTCGACGCCGTCTTCCTGCGCAACGTGATGATTTACTTCAGCCCGGAAACCAAGCGCCAGGTGGTGGCCCGCGTTTTATCGTTGCTGCGCCCGGGCGGACTGTTTTGCATCGGTCGCTCGGAAAGCCTGAACGACATCAGCGACGCCGTGCAGCCGGTGGCGCCGTCGATGTTCCGCAAGCCCTGAACGCGCACGATTGATGCACCACATGGCCGGTGCGGATCGATGGTCTAGTCTTGAACGGCTGGACCGATCCATCCACCGGAGCCTACGCCATGTCACGCCTGATCCCCCTTCTACTGCTGACGCTGGCCTTGGCCAACGCCCAGGCCGCACCCCGCTACAACGTTGTCGACCTGGGCGGCAGCGACAGCAGCGCCTACGCCATCAACAGCCTCGGCCTGGTGGCCGGCGCTGAATACAACCCGTCCGGCGTGCCGCAGGCGGCATTGTTCCACGACGGCACCATCACAGGCCTGGGCACGCTGGGCGGCGCCAGCAGCACGGCCTACGGCCTCAATGCCCATGGGCAGTTGGTTGGCGGCAGCACCAACGCGGACGAAATGCGGCGCGCCTTCCTCTATGCCAACGGCGCCATGCGCGACCTTGGCACGCTAGGCGGCGCCGAGGCCGAGGCCAGGCGCATCAACGACGCCGGCCAGATCGTCGGCAGCGCCGCCAATGCGGACAGCCTCTGGCATGCCTTCCTGTATTCGGGCGGCGGCATGCGCGACCTCGGCACGCTCGGTGGCGAAATCAGCAACGCGTTCGACATCAACGTCCACGGCCAGGTGGCCGGCAACGCGGCCATCAGCGACGCCATCGCCTTTCACGCGGTCCACGCCTTCCTGTACGCCGGAACGGCGCTGCAGGACCTGGGCACCTTCGGCGGCACCAACAGCAGCGCCTGGAGCCTGAACGACGCCGGCCACGCGGTCGGCTACGCGGCCGTCACCGGCGACGCGGCCGACCATGCCTTCCTGTACGCCAACGGCGCCATGCACGATCTCGGCACGCTGGGCGGCACCTACAGCTTCGCCTCCGGCATCAACAATGCGGACCAGGTGGTGGGGGTCTCCAACATCGCGGGCGACGGCGGCAGCAGCGGCTTTCTCTACAGCGGCGGCGTGATGCTGGACCTGAACACGCTGATCGATCCGGCCACCGGCTGGCGCATCAGCGACGCGCACGACATCAACGACCAGCAGCAGATCGCCGCCAACGGCTGCAGGGCCGGCGTCTGCCGCGCGCTGCGGCTGGACCTGGCGGCGGCGGTGCCCGAGCCGGCGACATGGCTGATGCTGTCGGCGGGGCTAGGCCTGCTGGGCCTGGCCGCCCGCCGCCGTGCCGCAAGCGAAGGCGATATACGCTTCAAGCGCACGCAGGCCGCCGACGAGGCGCAGCGCCGGCGCAAAACCGACTGGATCGAGGTGCACGGCAACGCCGCCTGCGCCCGCATCACACTGGAGCACGGCGCGATGACCTTTGTCGATTACTTCGTCCTGCTCAAGACCGCGGAAGGCTGGAAGATCGCCAACAAGGCCTTCCACGGCCAGGCCGCCTGACGCCCTTCAATTGACGGCCGGGCCGGGAATCGGCATCGGCCACGCGATCTCGAACATCGCGCCGCCGGCGTCGCCGCGCCGGTACGAGGCCACGCCGCCGTGCGCCTCGGCGATGGCGCGCACCACCGCCAGCCCCAGCCCGCTGCCGCCCACGGCGCCGGCGCGCGCATGCTCGCCCCGGTGGAACGCCAGGAACAGCTTGCCTTCCAGACCCTCATCGATGCCGGGGCCGGCGTCCTCCACCTGCAGCAGGTACTGCGCGCCCAGCACCCGCGTGCGGATGTGGATGATGCCGGGATCGGCGTAGCGTCCCGCGTTGTCGAGCAAGGCCAGCAGGATTTGCCGCATGCGCGCGCCGTCGCAGCAGATACGCCCTTCCGCCAGGTCCAGCGCCAGCATGAAGCCGGCCGCCTCCATCTGCGGCGCCAGCAGGTCCGCCACGTCGCGGATGGCGCCGGCCAGGTCGCAGTCGGCCAGTTCCAGCTTCAGGTGGCCGCTGTCGAACATGCTCAACATGCGCAAGTCGTCGATCAGCCGCGACAGGCCTTCCACCTGATGCAGCAGGCCGCGGAACTGTTTTTCGTCCGGCTCGAACACGCCCTCGGCCAGCCCCTGCAGGCGGCCGCGCAGGATCGTCACCGGCGTGCGCAGCTCGTGGGCGATGGCGGCGTTCCACGTCACCATCTCGCGCTCCATGCGCTGCAGGCGTTCCGCCATCGCGTTGAAGTCGTCGACCAGCAAGGCGGTCTCGCCCAGCGAACGGTCGCCGGCCACGGCGCGCGCGGCCAGGTCGCCATGCGCCACGCGCCGCACGCTGTCGGCCACCGAGTTCAGCGGCGCCAGGATGCGCCGCGCCAGCCGCGCCGACGCCCAGATCGCGAACACCAGCGCGACCATCGTCACCGACGCCATCCAGATCCATTCGGTGCTGGTGGGGATTATGTCGGTCGGGCCGGACAGCAGGTCAGGCCGGTATTCGATCACCAGCGCATAGAACACGAAGGAACTCAGCAGCACGACCAGCGTCATGCCCAGCGAGACCACCAGCATGGCCAGCGTGATCTGCCGGTTCAGGCCGGGACCGCGCATCATTCCGCGTCCTCCAGCCGGTAGCCGACGCCGCGCAGGCTGGTCAGCACGCCGGCCAGGCCGCTGTCCTCCAGCTTCTTGCGCAGCTTGCTGACGTGGCTATCCACCGTGCGCTCCAGCGCGTTGCCCTCCGGCAGACAGGCCGCCAGCAATTCGCCGCGCGTGAACACCCGCTTGGGCGCGCGCGCCATGTGGGTCAGCAGGCGGAACTCGGTCAGCGTCAGGTTCAGCGGCGCGCGCTGGCCGTTCACGTCAGCGCTGGCCTGGTAGGTTTCCAGGTCGATCTCCAGCTGGCCGCAACGCAGCACGCCGGCGGCCGGGCCGATGCTGCGGGCGGCGGCGCGGCGCAACACGGCGCCCACGCGCGCGGCCACCTCGGCCGGATTGAAAGGCTTGACCACGTAATCGTCGGCGCCAATGCGCAGGCCCATCAGCTTGTCGATGTCCTGGTCGTGCGCGGTCAGCATGATCACCGGCGTATCGCCGCGCAAGCGCAGTTCGGCCAACACCTTCCAGCCGTCCACGCGCGGCATCTGCACGTCCAGCAGCACCAGGTCGGGCTTCAGCGACAGGTGCAGGTCGAGCGCGCTGCGGCCGTCCGCCGCGTGGACGGTGCGCAGGCCGTCGCGGGCCAGGTAGGCTTGCAGGATTTGGGCGATTTCGGATTCGTCCTCGGCGATGAGCACCAGCGGGGTTCCGGTTGAACTGGACATGAATAGCTTGAGAAAAAGTAACGATCTCCATCATATCTCCATATTTCCTCAATAGATAGGCCACGTTGGGTGGTTAGAGTCTCAGGTCCTGCATTCCCTCACGGAGGGAAAACACTTTGGACGACCAGTTATGCACATCAAGCACTTCACCCTCAAGGCCCTGCCGGCGCTGCTGTCCGGGCTCACCCTTCTGACCCTGGCCGCCTGTGACCAGGCCCCGCCCGACGAGACGCCGCCGCCGGCCAAGGTGTCGGCGCTGACGGTCGACGCCGGCCCGGTCGAACTGGCCGAGGACCTGCCCGGCCGCGTGACCGCCTTCCGCACGGCGGAGATCCGGCCGCAGGTGGGCGGCATCATCCAGCGGCGCCTGTTCGAGCAAGGCGCCGAGGTCAAGGCCGGCGCGCCGCTGTTCCAGATCCACACGGCGCCCTTCCAGGCCGAGGCCGACACGGCAGCCGCCGCGCTGCAACGCGCCGAGGCCGCGCTGGTGCGCGCCAGGATCCAGGCCGAGCGCATCCGCCCGCTGGTGCTGGCCGACGCCGTCAGCCAGCAAACCTATGACGACGCCGTCTCCCAGCGCGACCAGGCCCAGGCCGAAGTGGCGCAGGCCAAGGCCACGCTGGCGCGCCGCCGGCTCGACCTTGGCTACGCGACCGTGACGGCGCCGATCTCCGGCCGCATCGGCGAGGAGCTGGTGACCGAGGGCGCGCTGGTGGCCCAGACCGACGCCACGCCGATGGCGCGCATCCAGCAGATCGACCAGGTGTATGTGGACGTGCGCCAGCCGGCCTCGATGCTGCGCACGCTGCGCGGCGACGCCGCCCATCCGCCCACGGCCCATATCCTCGACAGCAGCGGCAAGGACTACGGCCTGGAGGCGCGCATCCTGTTCTCCGGCATCAACGTCGACGCCGGCACCGGCGACATGGTGCTGCGCATCCTTGTCGCCAACCCGGACCGCCAGCTGCTGCCCGGCATGTTCGTGCGCGCCCGCATCGCCCGCATGGCCGACGCCGACGGCATCCTGGTGCCGCAGCAGGCCGTGCTGCACGCCGGCGCCACCCGCGTGTGGGTGCTGGATCCCGGCAACAAGGCCACGCTGCGCGAGGTCAAGCTGGGCGGCCTGGTCGGCCACAACTACCTCGTCACCAAGGGCCTGAAGCCCGGCGAACGCATCGCCGTCGAGGGACTGGACCGCATCCAGCCCGACGCCAAGCTGGACATCACGCCATGGAAGCGCGACGCCGCCACCGCCATGGCCGGCGCGCCGGCGCACCGCTAATACTGCAAGGACTACGTCATGCCACAATTTTTCATCGACCGCCCGGTGTTCGGCTGGGTGATCGCCATCTTCATCGTGCTGTTCGGGCTGATCGCCATCCCGCAACTGCCGGTTGAGCGCTATCCGTCCGTGGCGCCGCCCAACGTCAGCATCTCCGCCAGCTATCCCGGCGCCACGCCGCAGACCATGAACGACGCCGTGGTCAGCCAGATCGAACGCGAACTGTCCAGCGTGAAGAACCTGCTGTACTTCGAATCCTCGGCCGACACCTCCGGTTCGGCGCAGATCACCGCCACCTTCAAGCCCGGCACCAATCCCGAGCTGGCGCAGGTGGACGTGCAGAACCGCCTCAAGTCGGTCGAGCCGCGCCTGCCGCAGGCGGTGCGCCAGAACGGCCTGTCGGTCGAATCGGCCGGTTCCGGCTTCCTGATGATCGTCGGCCTGAGCGCCAGCAACGGCAAGTACGACGAGATCGAACTGGCCGACTACATGGCCCGCAACGTGGTCGAGGAACTACGCCGCATTCCGGGCGTGGGCCGCGTGCAGCTGTTCGGCGCCGAGAAGGCCATGCGCATCTGGGTCGATCCCAACAAGCTGGTCTCGTACAAGCTGACCATGAGCGATCTGAGCACGGCGGTGGCGCAGCAGAACGCGCAGATCGCCCCCGGCCGCGTCGGCGACACGCCGGCCCTGGCGGGCCAGCGCGTGTCGATCCCGCTGACCGTGCAGGGCCAGTTGCAGACGCCGGAGGAATTCGCCGCCATCGTCCTGCGCGCCAACCTGGACGGCTCCAAGGTCGTCATGGGCGATGTCGCCCGCGTCGAGCTGGGCGCGCAGAACTACGCCAGCGCCACGCGCGAGAACGGCCGCGCCGCCACCGGCGCCGCCGTCCAGCTGTCGCCGGGCGCCAACGCGGTCAAGACGGCGCAGGCCGTGCGCGAGCGCATGCATGAGCTGAGCAAGACGCTGCCGGCCGGGATCACCTACTCGGTGCCGTTCGACACCGCGCCCTTCGTCAAGATCTCCATCGAAAAAGTGGTGCACACGCTGCTGGAAGCGATGGTGCTGGTGTTCCTGGTCATGTACCTGTTCCTGCAAAAGATACGCTACACGCTGATCCCGGCCATCGTCGCGCCGATCGCGCTGCTGGGCACCTTTGCCATCATGCTGTTGCTGGGCTTCTCGGTCAACGTGCTGACCATGTTCGGCATGGTGCTGGCGATCGGCATCATCGTCGACGACGCCATCGTCGTGGTCGAGAACGTCGAACGGCTGATGGCCACCGAGGGCCTGTCGCCCAAGGCCGCCACCTCGAAGGCGATGCGCGAGATCACCGGCGCCGTCATCGGCATCACGCTGGTGCTGACGGCGGTGTTCATCCCGATGGCGCTGGCCACCGGCTCGGTGGGCGCCATCTATCGCCAGTTCACGCTGTCGATGGCGGTGTCCATCCTGTTCTCCGCCTTCCTGGCGCTGACGCTCACGCCGGCCCTGTGCGCCACCCTGCTCAAGCCGGTCGATCCGGGCCATCACGAGAAGACCGGCTTCTTCGGCTGGTTCAACCGCCAGTTCGAGCGCATCAACCAGCGCTATGAAAGCGGCGTGGCGCGCGTCATCAAGCGCTCGGGCCGCGTGATGCTGGTGTTCGCCGTGCTGGTCGGCCTGCTGGCGTTCGCCTTCCGCGTGCTGCCGGCTTCCTTCCTGCCGGAGGAGGACCAGGGCTACTTCATCACCTCGATCCAGCTGCCGTCCGACGCCAGCACCGAGCGCACGCTCGACATCGTCAAGAAGTACGAGGACCACCTGGTGACGCGCAACGGCATCGCCAACAACCAGTCCATCCTCGGCTGGAGCTTCACCGGCAGCGGCCCGAACGCCGCCATGGCCTTCACCATGCTGAAGGACTGGGACAAACGCGACGGCGCTACCGTGCAGCAGGAAGTGGCGCTGGCGCAGGCGGTCATGTCGCAGACCACCGAAGGCATGGTGATGAGCGTGATGCCTCCCGCCATCGACGATCTCGGCAACTCGTCGGGCTTCTCGCTGCGCCTGCAGGACCGCGCCAACCAGGGCGACGCCGCGCTCAAGGCCGCGCAGGGCAAGCTGCTGGAGCTGGCCGCCAAGAGCCCGCTGATCATGGGCGCCTATCCCGAGGGCCTGCCCGACGGCACCAGCATCCAGCTCGATATCGACCGCCAGAAGGCGGAGGCGCTGGGCGTGGCCTTCACCAGCATCAGCGAGACGCTATCGGCCGCGATGGGCTCGCAGTATGTGAACGACTTCCCCAACCGCGGGCGCATGCAGCAGGTGATCATCCAGGCCGACGCCGGCGCCCGCATGCAACTGGACGACGTGCTGCGCCTGCACGTGCGCAACGCCGCCGGCGGCATGGTGCGCCTGAGCGCGGTGGTCACGCCGGTGTGGCGCGACATGCCGCTGCAGATGGTGCGCTACCAGGGCTATCCGGCCGCGCGCATCAGCGGCAGCGCGGCGCCCGGCACGTCCAGCGGCGAGGCCATGGCGGAGATGGAACGCCTGGCGCGCCAGCTGCCGCCCGGCTTCGCGGTCGAGTGGAGCGGCATCTCGCTGCAGGAGAAGCAATCGTCGGCGCAGGCGCCGATGCTGATGGCGCTGTCGATGCTGGTAGTGTTCCTGGTGCTGGCGGCGCTGTACGAGAGCTGGGCGATTCCGCTGTCGGTGATGCTGGTGGTGCCGCTGGGCCTGATCGGCTGCGTGGCCGCCGTGATGATACGCGGCATGCCGAACGACGTGTTCTTCAAGGTCGGCATGATCACCGTGATCGGCCTGTCGTCCAAGAACGCGATCCTGATCATCGAGTTCGCCAAGCAGATGCACCAGGATGGCAAGGGCCTGGTGGAATCGGCCATCGAGGCGGCGCGCCTTCGGTTGCGGCCGATCCTGATGACGTCGCTGGCCTTCGCGCTGGGCGTGCTGCCGCTGATGCTGGCCGGCGGCGCCAGCTCAGAGACCCAGCACGCCATCGGCACCGGCGTGTTCGGCGGCATGGTCAGCGCCACCTTGCTGGCGATCTTCTTCGTGCCGGTGTTTTATGTGGTTGTGTTGGGTCTCGTTGAACGGTTCGGCGCCAAGCGCCGGCCGGCCGCGGACCTCGTTGTGGAGCAAGCATGATGAGCAATATCCGTATCCCCGCTGTATTGGCCGTGGTCCTGCTGCTGGACGCCTGTTCGCTGACGCCGGTGCTGGAGAAGCCGCTGGCGCCGCTGCCGGCCAGCTATGGCGAGGCCGCCGCCCCGGCCTCTCCCGCCGCCAACGCGGCCGACCTGGGCTGGCAGGCCATGTTCGGCGACCCGCGCCTGCGCGCGCTGATCGACCTGGCGCTGAAGAACAACCGCGACCTGCGGCTGGCGCTGTTGAACGTACAGTCGGTGCGCGCGCAGTTCGACATCCAGGACAGCAACCGCCTGCCCACGCTGACGGCCAACGCCGGACTGGTGAAGCAACGCGCCGCCGGCGTGGTGGACAGCCAGAAGTCCGCCGGCCTGGGCATCAGCGCCTTCGAGCTCGACGTGTTCGGCCGCGTGGCCGCGCTGTCCGAGTCGGCCTTCGCGCGCTACCTGGCCAGCGATGAAAACCGCCGCGCGGTGCAGATCTCGCTGGTCGGCGCGGTGGCCGATGCCTACTTCGCCCAGCGCCTGGCCGAGGAACAGCTGCAGCTGACCGACCGCACGCTGGCCGACTGGCAGCGTTCGCTGGAACTGGCCCGGCAGCTGAAATCCGCCCGCCAGCGCAGCGGCCTGGACGTCGCCGAGGCGGAAGGCCAGGTCGCCACCGCTCAAGCCGACCGCGAAGCGCGCCTGCGCGCCGTGGCACTGGCCGGCAACGCGCTGGACCTGCTGACCGGCGTGCACGGACCGGATGGCCTGCCGCCCGGCATGGCGCTGGACCAGCAGCCGGTGCTGGTGCAATTGCCGGCCGGCCTGCCCTCCGATCTGCTGACCCGCCGTCCCGACATCCGCCAGGCCGAGCAGGCGCTGGTGGCCGCCAACGCCGACATCGGCGCGGCGCGGGCGGCGTTCTTCCCGCAGATATCGCTGACGGCCAGCCTTGGCTACGCCAGCCCCTCGCTGTCCGGCATGTTCGACAGCGGCAACCGCGTCTGGTCGTTCGCGCCGCAGATCACGCAGCCGCTGTTCAACCACGGCAGGCTGCGCGCCGAACTGCGGCTGGCCGAAGTACGTACATCCGCCGCCGTGGTCGAGTACGAAAAAGCCGTGCAGACCGCTTTCCGCGAGGTGGCGGACGGCCTCGCGGGCCGCGCCACCTACGGCCGCCAGCTCGAGGCCCAGTCGCGGGTGGTCAGCAGCGCCGCGCGGCGCCTGGAACTGTCCCGCCTGCGCTACGACGCCGGCCAGGACAGCCGCCTGGAACTGCTGGACGCCCAGCGCCTGCTGTACGCCGCCCAGCAAACCCAGCTGGAACTGCGCCGCAACGAGTTTGGCAACGCCGTGGCGCTGTACAAGGCGCTGGGCGGCGGCCTGCGCACCGAGTAGCGCCCGTTTGTGGGGCGTTTGATCCAGATCATATATTTTAGCGAAGGCGTTTGTTAGCCTGACTTTTTCAATTGACCTGGAGAACGCCATGTCCTACAAAACCATACTCGTCCACGTTGACAACTCGGAACATGCGCCGGGGCGTATCGATGTGGCGGCGCGTGTGGCCCGCGATCAGGACGCACACCTGATCGGCGCGGCCACCACCGGTATCTCGGGTGAGTTCTACCGCAACAGCGCCATGATGTATGGTGGCGTGGTGCCGCAGGACCAGCTCGACGACCTGGTCCGGAACGCCGAAAGCTCGCTGGAACGTTTCGAAGACCAGGCCCGCAAGGCCGACGTGCGCTATGAGCGCCGCATCAGCGACGACGAAGCCCAGAACGGCCTGGTGTTCCAGGCCCGCTACGCCGACCTGGTGGTGCTCAGCCAGTGCGAACCGGGCGAGGAAGGCCTGCTGATGGGCCCAGGCCTGGCGGCCTACCAGGCGTTGAACGGCGGCCGTCCGGTACTGGTCGTGCCGTACGCCGGCACCTACCCGCACATCGACCGCCACGCGCTGGTCGCCTGGGACGGCAGCCGCGCCGCCACCCGCGCCGTGACCGACGCGCTGCCGCTGCTGCGCCGCAGCGCCCGCGTGACGCTGGTGGTGTTCGATCCAACCCGTCAATACGGCGTGCACGGCGCCGAGCCGGGCGCCGACATCGCGCTGTTCCTGGCGCGCCATGGCGTCAAGGTCGAAGTCCTGCAGCAGCCCAAGCCGGAAGGCATGAACATCGGCGAGGCCTTGCTGTCGCTGTCGGCCGACCTCGGCAACGACCTGCTGGTGATGGGCGCCTACGGCCACCAACGCTGGCGCGAAACGGTGCTGGGCGGCGTCACGCGCACCATCCTGGCATCGATGACCTTGCCGGTGCTGATGTCGCACTAAGGAACGGCGATGAGCTACAAGACCATCGTCGTGCACTGCGACCAGTCGCAGCACGCCGCGGCCCGTTACGCGCTGGCCGCCAGGGTCGCCCTGGCCGCCGGCGCGCACCTGACGGGTGTCGCGCTCACCGGCATTTCGCGTTACGCGGAATGGAACGACAGCCTGGGCGCCTGGCCGCTGCCGCCGCACGTGCTCGACCATCTGCGCCACCAGGCCGGCGCCGCGCTCGCCACGTTCGAACGCGACGTGGCGGCGGCCGGCGTGGCACAGTGGTCCAGCAGCCTGTACGAGGACGACGCGGAAAGCGGCCTGCTGCAGCACGCGCGCTACGCCGACCTGCTGGTGCTGGGCCAGACCGATCCCGACGACATCCAGTTCGGCATCAGCCGTCCGCTGCCGCCGGAACTGCTGCTGCAAGGCGGCCGGCCGCTGCTGCTGGCGCCAAACATCGGCAATGCCCCGGCATCGGGCGCCTTCCGCCATCCGCTGCTGGCCTGGGACGGCAGCAATCAGGCCGCGCGGGCCTTCACCGACGCGCTGCCCTTGCTGAAGCTGGCCGAACGCATCACGCTGCTGGTGCTGAACGCCGACCACGACAAGGCCCGCCACGGCAGCGAGCCGGGCGCCGACATGGCGCTGTTCCTGGCCCGCCACGGCGCGCGGGTGGATGTGATGCGCGAGTTCACGACGCTGGAGACCGGCGCCGCCCTGCTGGGCGCGGCGGCCGAACGCGGTTGCGACTTGCTGGTGATGGGCGGCTACGGCCACCGCCGCCTGCATGAAACGCTGCTGGGCGGCGCCACCCGCAGCGTGCTGCGCGGGATGACGCTGCCGGTGCTGATCTCGCACTGAGACCAGCCCCCTCATTTAGTGCTGCAACACAAACCGTCCTGGCGCCGGACCCAACACCCGGCCCAGGCCCATCGCCGGCGGAACCACGCGATGCCGGTCGCCATGGCGCACCAGCCATTGCTGCCAGTGCGGCCACCATGAACCCTCTTTGCGGTCCGCGCTGTCCAGCCATTCCTGCGGGCTGTTGTAGCTGGCCCCGGCGACGTTGTCGGGATGGCAGCGATAGCTGCGGTTGGCATGGCCGGGCTCGGAGACGATGCCCGCGTTGTGGCCGCCGGACGCCAGCACAAAGTCGATCACCGCGCCGCTCAGCAAATGGATCTTGTACACCGAGCGCCACGGCGACACGTGGTCGCGCTCGGTGCCGACCACGAACATCGGCGTGCGGATGTCGGACAGCGCGATCGGCTTGCCCTGCGCCAGATAGCGCCCCTCGGCCAGGTCGTTGCGCAGGAACAGCCCGTGCAGATACTCGCTGTGCATGCGGAACGGCAGGCGGGTGCTGTCGGCGTTCCAGGTCATCAGGTCGTTGGGCGCGGTGCGCTCGCCCATCAGGTACTCGCGCATCATGCGCGACCACACCAGGTCGCGCGCGTGCAGCAACTGGAACGACGCCGCCATCTGGTCGCCGTCCAGGTAGCCCTGGTCCCACATCAGCGCATCCAGGAAGGCCAGCTCGCTGTCGTCGATGAACAGACCCAGTTCGCCCGGCTCGCTGAAATCGGTCTGCGCCGCCAGCAAGGTCACCGAGGCCAGCTTGGCATGCTTGCCGTGCTCGCCCGAATCGATGGCGGCCGCGGCGATCGCCAGCAGCGTACCGCCCAGGCAGTAGCCGACCGCGTGCACCGGCACGCCGCCGCCCAGCCGGTCGGCCTGCTCCAGCGCGGCAAACACGCCCAGCCGCAGATAGTCGTCCATGCCCATGTCGCGGTCGTGCTGGTCGGGATTGCGCCAGGACAGCATCAACACGGTGTGGCCCTGCTGCACCAGGTAGCGCACCAGCGAATTGTGCGGCGACAGGTCGAGGATGTAGTACTTCATGATCCACGACGGCACGATCAGCACCGGCTCGCGGTAGACGTGCTCGGTCTGCGGCGAATACTGGATCAGCTCGATCAGCTCGTTGCTGAAGATGACCTCGCCCGGCGTCACCGCCACGTCCTGGCCCGGCACGTAGCTCGGACCGGTCGGCTCGGGCACCGCCATGTCCGGCGGCGCCAGGCGGCGGCACAGGTCGCGCCGCCAGTTCAGCGCGCCCTCCATCAGGCTGCGCCCGCCGCTGGCGGCGGCCGCCCGCAGCACTTCGGGATTGGTCCACAGGAAGTTCGACGGCGAGTACATGTCCAGCAGCTGGCGGGCGGTGAAGGCCACCACTTCCGCATGGTGCGGCGCCACGCCGCGCACGCCGGTGGTGGCCTGGTTCCAGAACTGCTCCGCCTGTTTGAAATTCTGTGCATACTGCGCATACGGCCATTGGCGCCAGGCGTCGCTATCGAAACGGCTGTCGCCGCCGACATCGGACTTGCCGGCCCCGGCCAGCCCGCCCAGATAGCTGGCGGCCAGCTCGGTGCACTTGCCCGGCGCCACGGCCAGGTGCTGCAGCCAGTCCTGGAACGCCAGCGACATGGCGATCGGCGACACGCCGCCCGTCAGGCGCGCCATCTGGCTTTGCAGGTACAGGTCGAGCGCGTTGCTTTGCTCCTCGGCGGCCCGCTTGCGCGGCGGCGCCGTGGCCGGTACTACTTTCAGCTGTGCGGTTTTCACTTGTCCTCCTGGATGTAAGATGCACAGATTATGGTTGGGGCGCGTCCCCGAAGTATTTGATCTGGATCAAATACTTCCAGGAGGGCGCTCTCTAGACTGCCCTGCATTGTTAACCAACTCCCACAATCATGGACGCTTCCGACGACATTATCGAGAATATCACCTACGACGAACTGCATGTCGGCCAGACCGCGCGCCTGTGCCGCACGCTGACCAAGGAAGACATCGCCGCCTTCGCGGCCGTCTCCGGCGATGTGAACCCCGCCCACGTCGATCCCGAATACGCCGGCCACACGCTGTTCCATGGCGTGATCGCGCACGGCATGTGGGGCGCGGCGCTGATCTCGCGCCTGCTGGGCACGGTGCTGCCCGGCCCCGGCACGATCTACCTCGGGCAGACGCTGCAGTTCCTCAAGCCGGTGCGCGTCGGCGACGAGCTGCGCATCACCGCCACGGTGACGTCGATGGAGCCGGCCAAGAAACATGTGTTGCTTGACTGCGAGATCAAGAACCAGACCGGCGCGGTGGTGCTGAACGGCGTCGCCACGGTGATCGCGCCAAGCGAGAAGGTGCGCCGTCCGCGCGTCCACCTGCCGCCGCTGAGCCTGTCCCAGGTGCACGCCAATTATGCCAGCCTGATGGAGGCCGCGGCGCCGCTGACGCCGGTGCGCTGCGGCGTGGTCCATCCCTGCGACGAGGCATCGCTGCGCGGCGCGCTTGACGCCGCCACTCAGCAATTGATCGTGCCGGTGCTGATCGCGCCGGCGGCGCGGCTGCGGGCCCTGGCCGAGAGCGCCGGCCTGTCGCTGGAAGGCGTGGAGCTGGTGGACGTGCCGCACAGCCACGCGGCAGCCGCGCGCGCCGCCGCCATGGCCGCCGCCGGCGAAGTGGAAATGCTGATGAAAGGCAGCCTGCACACCGACGAGATGATCTCCGCCGTGCTGGCCGCGCCGGGGCTGCGCACGGCGCGCCGCCTGTCGCACGTGTTCCGCATCGAAGTGCCGCTGTACGACAAGGTGCTGCTGATCTCGGACGGCGCGCTCAACATCCAGCCCACGCTGGACGACAAGGTCGACATCGTGCAGAACGCCGTCGAGCTGGCGCACGCGCTGGGCACGGCGCAGCCCAGGGTCGCCATCCTGTCGGCGGTGGAGACGGTCACGCCGAAGATCCCGTCCACGCTGGACGCGGCGGCCCTGTGCAAGATGGCCGAGCGCGGCCAGATCAGCGGCGCGCTGCTGGACGGCCCGCTGGCCTTCGACAACGCCATCTCGCCGATGGCCGCGCGGGTCAAGGGCATCGTCTCCGAGGTGGCCGGCCATGCCGACATCCTGATCGCGCCCGACCTGGAGGCCGGCAACCTGCTGGCCAAGCAGCTCGAATACCTGGCCGGCGCCGCCGTGTGCGGCGTGGTGCTGGGCGCGGCCGTGCCGATCGCCCTGACCAGCCGCGCCGACGACGCCGCCGCCCGCACCGCCTCGGCCGCGCTGGCGCTGATGCTGGCCCACCGCTACCGCCAGCAGCACCCGTAAGACAAGCGCGCAATGCCGTAGATTCGTCATTCCCGCGCAGGCGGGAATCCAGTCATGCGGCGCATGGACTCCCGCTTTCGCGGGAGCGACGGCTGGCTCCCGGCGCCGTCTGTTTATTGATTTTTGATCTACATCAATTACACGCGCTGGACTGCCGCCGTACACTGCCCCCGCTGCTTGATTTTCGGCATCACCCTACAATCACCAGGAGTTTGACTATGTTCCAGCCTGCGCCGTTCGCCAGGCCACGCACCGCCGTGAGCGCGGCCGCGCTGGCCGCCGCGCTGTCCGCCGCGACGCTGCTGCCAGGCTGCGA
>NZ_WWCX01000050.1:0-47447 GCF_009857655.1 Duganella vulcania | reverse complement strand
CCGGGCCGTGACGGCTCCCTTGCCGCCGGCTGCAGCGCCGCCGCTGGCCGCCTTGCCCCCGGCCGGGCCGGTGAACGGGCGCTTCTTCTTGGCTGGCGCTTCGGCCGCCGCTTTCTTGGCTGCGGCTGCGGCTGCGCCTTTGGGGCCGGTCTCCGGCACGCGGTGGTCGGCCTCGAAGCCCGGTTCCTCGATGCGATGGATGACCTGGCGGGTCAACGTCTCGATGGCCTTGAGCATATCGACTTCGTCGGCGCAGACCAGCGAGACGGCTTCGCCCTCCATGCCGGCGCGCCCGGTGCGGCCGATGCGGTGGATGTAGTCCTCGGCCACGGTCGGCAAATCGAAGTTGACCACCTGCGGCAGCGCCTCGATATCCAGCCCGCGCGCGGCGACATCGGTGGCCACCAGCAGCTGGACTTCGGCGTTCTTGAAGCGGGCCAGCGCACGCAGGCGGGCCGGCTGGGTCTTGTCGCCGTGGATGGAATCGGCCGAGATGCCGTGTTCCTGCAGCGTCTTGACCAGCGCCTCCACGCCCTTGCGGGTCTTGACGAACACCAGCACCTGGCCCCAGCGCAGCTTCTTCAGCAGGTGCAGCAGCAGCTCGGGCTTGCGGCGCTTGTCGGTAGGGATCAGCCACTGCTTGACGGTCTTGGTGGCCGTGTTGCTGGCGCTGACCTGGATCGACACCGGATCCTTCAGCATGCCGCCGGCCAGCTTGCGGATCTCGTCGGAGAACGTGGCCGAGAACAGCAAGGTCTGGCGCTGCTTGGGCAGGGCCGCCAGCAGGATGTCCAGATCGCGCTCGAAGCCCAGGTCCAGCATGCGGTCCGCCTCGTCCAGCACCAGCGTTTGCAGCATGGAGAAGCTGATCGCGCCTTGGTCGTGCAGGTCGATCAGGCGGCCCGGCGTGGCCACCAATACGTCCAGGCCCTTGCGCAGCTTGGTGATCTGCGGCTCGATCGGCACGCCGCCATAGGCCACGGCCGATTTTAGCGGCAGGTTGCCGCCGTAGCTGCGGAAGCTCTCGTAGACCTGTTCCGCCAGTTCGCGGGTCGGCACCAGCACCAGGCAGCGCACCGCTTTCGGCGCGGTCATGCCGTCCATGGTCAGGCGCTGCAGTATGGGGAGGGCGAAACCCGCCGTCTTGCCGGTGCCGGTCTGCGCCGCCGCCATCAGGTCGCGGCCCGCCAGCACGGCGGGGATGGCTTGCTTCTGGACGGGCGTGGGCTGCTTGTAGCCCAGCGTCTCCAGCGTGCGCTGTATGGGGTCGATCAGGCCGAGGGCTTGGAAGGTCATGGTGTTATGCCGTAAAACGAAAAGAGGGCGCAGTGTAGCCGGTTGTCCCGGCTTGTGCAGAAAATTAATGGGACAACGCGTCCGACCACAGGGCCAGGATCTCGCGCACGCGCTGGTCCGGCAGGTTGAGCAGGTTGTCGCCGATGTACAATTCCACCGAGCTGCGGCCGGGCAGCGCCGCGTGGCTGGCGGCGTTGAACAGCCACACGCCATGCTGCTCGGCGACGCGGTTGCGGATCTCGTTGGCGCGCTCGCGGCTGACCGGCAGGTGCAGGTGCAGCATGCTGGCCTGCGGACGGGCAGGATTGGGCGTCAGCAGCGGGTAGTCGCGCAGCTCCTCGTATAGCCACTCCGTACGGCGGAAGTAGTCGGGCATCGCCGCCAGCCGGGCATCGAACTGCATGGCGGCGGCCACCACGTATGGCGTGCGCTGGTAGACGTTGCCGCCCTGGCGGCGGAACCATTCCTGCGCCTTCGCCACGAAGGCCGCGCTGCCCAGCAGCATAGCGCCGCCCATGCCGCCTATGCCTTTGTACAGCGACAGGTAGACGGTGTCGAAGCCGGCCGCGATGTCGGCGGCCGGGCGGCCATATGCGGCAACGGTTTCCAGCAGGCGCGCGCCGTCCAGGTGCAGATGGATGGACTGCTCGCGGCAATAGGCCTTGATGGCCGCCAGCTCATCCCAGCTTGGGCACTGGCCACCGATCTCGCGCATCGGCAGCTCCAGCGTGGCCGCGCCCAGATGGTCCGGGATGCCTTTGAGTTCGTCCAGAGTCCACGGGCGGTGCGGGTCGCCGATCTGCAGGGCCTGGAAATGGTCGAACAGCTGATGGTTGCCGCGTTCGTGGCGCAGGATGTGCGAGGTTGGATGCAGCGCCACCAGCCGGCTGCCGCGCTCCGAACAGGCGATGCGCAGCGCGGTGGCCTGCGTCATGGTGCCGGTGATGCAGAACAGCGCCGATTCAAAGCCCAGCAGGGTGGCGACCTTCTGCTCGAAGTCCTGTATCAGCGTGCCGGTGCCGTAGACGTCGTGCGCGACGCCGTTGGCTTCGCACCACGCGGACATCGCCGCGAACAGCTGGGCGGGCGAGGGCTGGCGGTGTCCGGGAAGGTGGGTGGTGCAGCTGAGGCGCAGTTCGGCGTCGGTCAAGGCGTTCTCCTGAAAGGGAGAATGTTACCGGCTTTTTGCCGCCGGGGCCAAAAAGCCGTTTTGGGATACTGCTCGTCGTAGTCCGGCGACAGGGTGCCCATCCGCCTCCAGAGGGCTGATCGAGTAGGTGGACAATGGGCCGGTGTTGCTACGGCCTGCTGTGCGCGTAATGTTTGTAAATTAATTAATGCCCGGTCTGGCAATCGTGCGAGGTTGTCGTAATGCTATGATCGCCTCGCTGTTAATTATTAATTAATTAATTTTTTGAGGACGGATTTCAGATGAAAAATCTTCAAGGCGCTACTTTGATTGCCGCGCTGGCCGCAGCCTTTTCTGCACAAGCCCAGACGGTCATGACCATCAACGGTCTCGAAACTTCGACCACCTGCACGGCCCCGCTGGTGTTTATTTCGGACGTGGGCAGGGAGGGCTTGTTTTATCCGGTCGCGTCGAACTCGACAGACCAGGCGAACGGCGGGACCACGTTGTTCTGCAATAAAAACAATAGCGCCAGAAAAATGTACAAGCGCATGTTCGATGGTGCCGTCAACGCCAAATGGTTCGGCCTGAGCGAGAGCTCGCTGGACAACGCGCCCGCCGTGCAGGCCGCCATCACGGCGCTGCGCAACGGCCAGGAATTGCTGATCCCGGAAGGCTATTACAAGTTCCAGGACACGATTACTTTACCGGCCAATAAATACCTCCGCTTCACCGCGCGCGGCGATCTGGACTTCGGTGCGCGCGATGGCATCGTCGTGCAAGGGCGGTATGGCCATGTGCTGGAATTGTCCAAAATGAGCGGCGCACCTTGGGAGAATACGCCCACCTACGGTTACGTCGGCTCCGGCATTACGCTGATGAATGCCCAGTACGCGACGGTGAAAGTAAATTCGATCAACGGTTTTCATGACGCCATCAAGGTGGTCGGCAAGGACCAGAATGGCTCGCAGTACAACAAGATCGACTTCGAACTGCTGACGCATAACGACGTCGGCGTACTGCTGACGACAGAGATTGACGGCTGGGCCAACGAAAATACCTTCACCGGCGGGAAGATGTCCGGCGTGACCGGTCTCGCGGCCGTACCCGGTTCTGCGCAGGTAGGTCAGTTCAACGGTAATAAGTTCTACAACTTCGGCTTCGAGAGCTTGACCAATGGCGTCGACGTGGACAAATTTAGCAACAATGTCTTCATTGCGCCGCGCCTGATGGGGGGCGAGGGTGTGGTCAACGGCTTCAAGTTTGGTCCGAGATCCTGGAATAACGTCATCGTCGCCACCGGATTGTATGAGGAAGCGTTTGTGTCGCAAGGTGCGGTGGGCAACGCCGGTATAGGTAACTTCTTGTTAGGCCACGTCATGACGAAGGGCGGTTCGACGTCGGGCGTGGTCAGCATCGCCGACAGCAAAGGCCGCTTCCTCAGCCTGATACGTGACCCGAGCTACTCGGTCAGCCAGGAGACGAAGTCGCGCATCCTGCCGCTGTCGTCGCTGCCTGCCGTTTCGCCCTGATGCGCTGATCGGCTCAGCGCTGCAGGTCAGTTCGCGCTGTGTTCGATGTGGACGTTGTGGAACTGCAGCGCGGCCAGATTGGCGTAGACGCCACCCAGCGCCACCAGCGACGCATGGGTGCCGGTTTCGACGATGCGGCCGTCCTCCATCACGATGATGCGGTCGGCGCGCTGCACGGTCGCCAGGCGGTGCGCGATGATGACGGTGGTGCGGCCGACCATCGCCGCCTCCAGCGCCGTTTGCACCAGGCGTTCGGATTCCGCGTCCAGCGCGCTGGTGGCTTCGTCGAGCAGCAGCAGCGGCGGGTTTTTCAGCAGCGCGCGCGCGATCGCGATGCGCTGGCGCTGGCCTCCGGACAGGCGCACGCCGCGTTCGCCCAGGAAGGATTGATAACCCTGCGGCAGGCGTTCGATGAATTCGTGGGCCGCGGCCAGCTTGGCGGCCTGGATCACTTCCGCGTCGGTGGCGCCGGCGCGGCCGTAGCGGATGTTCTCCATCGCGTCGGCCGAGAAGATCACCGTATCCTGCGGCACGATGCCGATGGCGTCGCGCAGCGTGTGCAGATCGAGCCTGGTGATGTCGACGCCATCGAGCTTGATGCTGCCGCTTTGCGGATCGTAGAAGCGCAGGAACAGCTGGAACAGCGTGGTCTTGCCGGCGCCCGAAGGGCCGACCACGGCCACCGTCTCACCCGGCTTGATGTCCAGCGACAGGTGGCCCAGCGCCGCCGTGTCGGGACGCGAAGGATAGGAGAACGATACGTCGTGCAGGCTCAGTGCCGCGCCGTTGGCGGCGCGCGGCGGCAGTGCCAGCGGCTGGGCCGGCGACTGGATGGCCGACTTGACCGACATCAGTTCCAGCAGGCGCTCGGTGGCGCCGGCGGCGCGCTGCGCCTCGCCCATCACCTCGGACAGGGCGCCGATGGCGCCGGCCACGATGGACGCGTACAGGATGAATTGACCGAGGTCGCCGCCGGTCATCGAGCCTTCCAGCACGGCGTGCGCGCCCAGCCACAGCACGAACACGATGGTGCCGAACACCAGCACGATGGCGATCATGGTCAGCAGCGCGCGGGCGCGGATGCGGCGCATGGCGGTGCCGAACGCGCCTTCGACCGAGGCGCCGAAACGCTCCGATTCGATCTTCTCGTGGGTGAAGGCCTGCACCGTCGGCATGGCGTTGAGGATTTCGCCGGCCATGGCGGAAGCGTCGGCGATGCGGTCCTGCGAATCGCGCGAGAGCTTGCGCACGCGGCGGCCGAACATCACGATCGGCAGCACCGTCAGGATCAGCAGGCCGATGATGATGGCCGACAGCTTGGCGCTGGTCACGAACAGCATCACCAGGCCGCCGATGAACAGCAGCACGTTACGCAGCGCCATCGAGATGCTGGTGCCCACCACCGCCTGGATCAGCGTGGTGTCGGTGGTGATGCGCGACAGGACCTCGCCGCTTTGCGTGGTCTCGAAAAATTCGGGGCTCTGGGTGACGACGTGGTTGTAGACCGCGCTGCGGATGTCGGCGGTGACGCGCTCGCCCAGCCAGGAGACGGTGTAGAAGCGCGCCGCCGTGGCCAGCGCCAGCACGGTGGCCACGCCGAACAGCGCCAGGAACACCAGGTCGACGTGCTTGATGCTCTTGGCCCCGGTGCCGCCGAAGCCAAGGTCGATCATCTGCTTGAAGGCGGCGGGGATCGCCAGCGTGGAGCACGCGGCCACCACCAGCGCGATGCCGGCCATGAGGAACTGGCGTTTGTACGGCAGCAGGAACGGCGTCAGGCCGCGCAGGGTGGCTAGACTGCCTTTCTTGGCTTCCCTGGCTGTGTTGGGGGCGGCTGCGGACGGGGTGCTGGCGGTGGTGCTATTGGTCATCGTGTGGCTGCGGTTCGTAAGTAGTCTATGTTGACGATTCAGGTGTCGCAAAATTGTTCGGTGCTGCTAAAACTTGATCGGCCTCACATAGCCGGTCATCTCCAGGTAGGCGCGGCCGGCGGGCTTGCCGTCCCGCTCAAGCGTCACCGCTCCCTCCCAGTACACCGCGCCGGTGGAGCGCCGCGAGTCCAGCTCCTGGTCATCCTGCAAAGGGATAACCTGCCACACGGTGCTGCCGGTGGTGAGCTGGGTCGAGACGGGATACTCGGCATTGGTGCGGGGCGAACGCCACCGCCGTTGCGGGGTAAAGCTGACCTGGTCCGGGGAGAACTGCGTGATCTTACCGGATGCATCGCGCCATGTCGCGTGCGACCATAGTTTAGCACCTGTCTTGCTGCGCATCTGGAAAGCCATCATGGCGCCGCCGTCGACGAGGTTGGCGCCGATCCAGTCCCAGCCCGCCGCATCGGTGGCGACGTACTGGCTGGACCACTCGTGATCGAACCAGCTGGCGCCTGTGACGGCGACCGTCTTGCCGGCGCTGGTGACGGTGCCGGTGGTGGTCAACTGCGGTTCGCTGTAGTAGTAGCTGCTGTCCGACAGCTGCGCGCCCTTGCGGGAATAACCACGGTCGCCCTGCGGCAGCACCGGCTGCGACGGCGTCAGTTTCAGATCCAGCTTGAAGCTGGCGGCATCCAGGTGGACCTGGTAGCTGCCGTCTGCGGCGCGCGCCATGTGCCAGTCCTCAAGCTTGACGTCGGTGTCGCCCACTTTGGCGTACGACAGGCCGAAGCCCTCGCGCGCGCTGCGCTCGTCGTGCAGCAGCTTGCCGTTGGCCGGATCGGAGATGGCGGCGTGGCCGATGATCAGCTGCTTGGGCGCGAATTTGCTGGGATTGGCGCGGTCGTGCGACGTGGCGCTGCGGAAGAACGTGACCTGGAAACCCATCGGCTTGCCGTCCGGTTTCGTGAGCCAGCCGGTCACGTACCACCATTCGGTCTTGAAGTCTGGATGGGCGCCGAAGTCCGCCGGGAAGCTCAGCGAGGCGCCGGGCGCCAGCGGCGTGACCGCCTTGAACACCGGCTCCGCCGCGTGGACGGACGTTTGGACGGCCAGCGCCGCCAGCAGCGCCAGTGCGGCGGCGCCGCGTTGGATCGGATTCATTTACCAGTCCTCCCTGACTGCGCGTATCGGCCCGCCCGACAGCGACTGGCGGCCGGCCAGCAGCGCGGTCAGCGCGGCGGCGGCCAGCAGCAGGCCGGCCACGGTGGCCAGCAAAGGCCATGGCAAATGCAGCTGCATGGTCCAGTGGAAGGACTGCGGATTAACGACAAAAACCAATATCAGGCTGATGACCCAGCCCAGTGCGAAACCGGTGACGATGCCCAGGCCCGTCAAGGCGCCGCCTTCGATGGCAAGGATGGACAGGATCTGCCGCCGCGTGACGCCGACGTGGCGCAGCATGCCGAACTCCTTGGCGCGCGCCAGCGTCTGCGCCGAGAAGGTGGCGGCCACGCCAAACAGGCCGATGACGATGGCGATCGCCTCCAGCAGATAGGTGATGGCGAAGCTGCGGTCGAAGATCTTCATGCTCATCGAGCGGATCTCGGACGGCGCGGTGGTCGTCAGCGCGGCGGCGAAGGGCAGGCGCTTCAAGGCCCGATCCGTGTCGGCCGCCTTGGCGCCGGGCTTGAGCCACAGGGCGACGTTGCTGGCGTCCATGTCGCCGGTGACGGCGCGGTAGTCGCCCAGCCGCATCTGGATCGAGCCGGTCGGACGGGCGTAGTCGCGCCAGACGCCGGCGACCGTGAAGGAGCGCAGCTTGCCGTTGAGCGGCAGTTCGATGCGCTGGCCGACGTTCATGCCGTACAGGTCGACCATCGCTTCCGAAATCCAGACCGGTGGCGGAGCGCCAGGCCCGGGTACCTGAGTGGCGCCGACGATGGCCAGCGTCTTACCCGGGTCGGCAGGGTCTACTTCGCGCGCCATCAGCGCGACCGCCGGACGGGCTGCGGCCAGCGAGATGCCGCGCATGCGCAGGAAGTCGGCGCTGGCGACGCCGGGCAGGGCGGCGATGGCGGCCTGCTCCTGCGGCCGCAGGCCGGCGGTGGTGCCGGCGCTGGTGGTGCTGACATAGATGTCGGCCGGCAGAATGTGCAGCAGCCAGTCGTCCAGCGACACGCGGAAGCTGGAGACCATGATCGCCATCGCCACCATCAGGCTGAAGCTGGACAGCACGCCGCCCAGCGCGATGCCGGCCTGACTGGAGGCGTTGGCGAGGCGCGATAACGTCAGCGTGACCACGGGCGAGGCGCCGGGCTTGCCGGCGGTGGCCGCGCTCCAGCGGCGGTGCGCAATGCGGAACACGATGGCGGCCAGGCGCGGCATCAGCGCGATGGCGCCGACCAGCAGCAGCGCGATCGACAGGTAGCCGAACAACGGCAGCTCGAACACCGGCGGCGCCTGCGACAGCAGGGCGGCTAATGCGATACAGGCCAGCGCCGGCCAGGCCTTGGACAGCCGCGACATCGCCGCCTCCTCGGTGCCCGACTTGAGCGCGACTGCGGGTTTGGCGCGTGCGGCGTCCAGTGCCGGCGCGGCGCAGCCCAGCAGGGCCACGGCAACGCCGAGCGCGAAATAGACCGCTGCGGCGATGGGCGTGAACTGCACCTGCGGCCGCACGCCGGAGAAGAAGCCTGCCCCCAGGTCGGCGCCCATGAAGTGCAGCGCGGCGGCGGCCATGCCATAGCCGGCGGCGATGCCGATGGCCGATCCGGCCACGCCCAGGCTCAGGCCTTCGATCAGGATCTGGCGCAGCAGGTGCTTGCGGTCCATGCCCAGCACGCGCAGCAACGCGAACTGGCTGCGGCGGCGTATCACCGACAGCGCCTGGGTGGAGAACACCAGGAAGGCGCCGGTGAACAGGGCGACCAAAGCCAATACGGTCAGGTTGACGCGGTAGGCGCGGCTCATGCCTTCGTTGCGGCTGTTCTGGTCTTCGTCGTTGGGCTGGCTGACGCGGAAACGGCCGGGATAATCGTGCTGCAGCTGCTGTTCCAGTTCGGCCTTGAAGGCGTCGCGATTGACGCCGTCGCGCAGTTTGAGGTCGATGCGGGACAGCTGGCCGAGTTTTTCGAAGCGCCATTGCGCCGCACCCAGGTCCATCACGCCGATGCGCTGGCCGGCGCGGGCGCGTTGCAGCGAGCCGGCCACGCGCAGTTTCAGTTCGCCGACGCCCACTTGCAGCGTCAGCGGCGCGCCGGCGGCGGGCTTGAGCCACTGCTGCGCGGCGGGCGACAGGAACAGCGCGTCGTCGGCCATCGTGTCCATCAAGTGGTCTTCCGATGGCACGCCGACCAGGTCGGACGAGATGAAGCTGGCGCGGAAAACGTCGATGCCGAGTATCTTCAGCGCGGTGGACTGGCCGGGCACGGAGGCGTCGAATTCCAGCACCGGCGAGGCCACCGCCACGCCGGCGCGCTGGGCCAGCACCGGGTAGATGGCTTCGTCGAAGAACTGCTCGGTGCCGCGCACCTGCACGTCGGCCACGCCGGACAGTCCCTTGATGGCGGAGGAGAATTCGTTGAACGCGGCGGCGTTGATCAGATGGATGGCGAAACCGAGCGAGATGCCGACCGCGATCGCGGCGATGGCCACCAACGCCCGCAGCGGATGCGCGCGCCATTCGCCCAACAACAACCAGCGCGACAAGCGGCCCATCGCGGCACCGCTCACAGGATTTTCCCCGGATTCATGATGCCCAGCGGGTCCAGCGCGGCCTTGATGGCCCGCATCATGTTGAGCTCCACCGCCGATTTGTAGTGCGCCAGCTCGTCGCGTTTAAGCGCGCCGATGCCGTGTTCCGCCGAGATCGAGCCGCCGAATCCGACCACGCTGTCATGCACCACGCGATTGACCTTGTCCTGGTTGAGCAGGAAGTCCTCGTTGGAGATGCCGTCCGGCGGCGCCACGTTGTAGTGCAGGTTGCCGTCGCCCAGGTGGCCGAAGCACACCAGCTGGCAGCCGGGGAAGGCCGCGTCCAGCAAGGGACCGGTGGCTGCGATGAAGTCGGCGATGCTGGACACCGGCAGCGAGATGTCATGCTTGATGTTCTTGCCGGCCTTGGCCTGCGCCAGCGGGATGTGTTCGCGCATCTGCCACAGGCCGGCCGATTGCGCCACCGAAGTCGCCACCACCGCATCGCTGATGACATCGCGCTCCAGCGCCGCGCCGATGGCCTGTTCCAGCAGGCCGACCGCGTGCTGTTCCGATTCGCTGCTCGACAGCTCCAGCAGCACATATTGTGGATGCGGCGCCGCGAACGGCTTGGGCAGCGACGGAAACTGCTGCGCCACCAGCTCCAGGCAATAGCGCGACATCAGCTCGAAGCCGGTCAGGCTGGAGCCGCAATGGTCCTGCATTAAAGTCAGCAATTGCAGCGCGTGGGCGGGCGAGGGCAGCGCCGCTAGCGCGGTGATACTGGCCTTGGGCTGCGGATAAAGCTTGAGCACCGCGCCGGTGATGACCCCCAGCGTGCCCTCCGCGCCGATGAACAGATCGCGCAGGTCGTAGCCGGTATTGTCCTTGCGCAGGCCGCGCAAGCCGCTCCAGACCTCGCCCTGCGGCGTGACCACTTCCAGCCCGAGGCATAATTCGCGCGTGTTGCCGTAGCGGAGAACCGCCGTGCCGCCCGCGTTGGTGGACAGGTTGCCGCCGATGGTGCAGCTGCCTTCCGCCGCCAGCGACAGCGGGAACAGGCAGCCCGCTGCGGCCGCGGCTTCCTGCACCTGCTGGAGGATGCAGCCCGCGTCCACGGTCATGGTACGGTTGACGGGATCGACCTGCCGGATCTGGTTCAGCCGCGCCAGCGACAGCACGACCGCGCCGCCGCCGGCATCCGGCACGCTGCCCAGCACCAGTCCTGTGTTGCCGCCCTGCGGAACCAGCGCCACGCGCCACTGCGCGCAGGCGCGCACCAGCGCCGCCACCTGGTCCACCGATGCGGGCCGCAGCACGGCAAGGGCCTTGCCGGTGAAGCGTCCGCGCCAGTCGGTGAGGAAGGGCGCCATGTCGGCGCTTGAATCGAGTACAAAGGCGTCGCCCACGACGGAGCGGCAATGCGCGAGGAAATCGATCATTTGACGGTGTTGACCTTCACCTTGTCCAGCAGTTCCTTGGCCAGCTTCTTCGCCGCTTTTTTATACGGACGCAGATACATCACGGCGCAAACAAAATAGACGCAGACGATCAGCGCCTCGCCCCAGGCCATCCAGGCGGAGATGCTGCCCTTGTCGCTCCAGCCGCGCACCACGCCCTCGGTGAAGTACAGCAGTATCATCATCGACGTCCACTGCAGGGTGTAGATGTCGCGCTTCCACACGCCGTACAGCGGCAGCAGCAGCGGCGCGGCCTTCAGCACCAGCCAGGAGCCGCCCGGCTTCAACGGCGCCAGCACCATCTCCCACAGCACGCACCAGACGATCAGCGTTACCAGGCTGCCGATGGCGCCCCAGTGAAAATACTTCTGCATTGTGTTTTCCATCATGCGTCCCCGGTCAAGCGACGGCGCGCAGTTTGACGGCCGTTTCGGCCAGGCGCCGGCCCAGCGCGATGGCCAGGCGTTTTTCATCTTCGGTGATGGTCTTCTTGCCGTCAAGTCCCGACCAGTGGCTGGCGCCATACGGCGTGCCGCCGCTGGAGGTGGTCATCAGCTCCGGATTGGTGTACGGCAGGCCGAGCACCATCAGGCCGTGGTGGAACAGCGGTATCATCATTGACAGCAGCGTCGATTCCTGGCCGCCGTGCAGGCTGCCGGTGGACGTGAACACGCAGGCCGGCTTGCCCGCCAGCGCGCCGGACAGCCACTGGGCCGCCGTGCCGTCCCAAAAATACTTCATCGCCGAGGCCATGTTGCCAAAGCGGGTGGGTGAGCCGACCGCCAGCCCGGCGCATTCGGCCAGGTCGTCCAGTTCGACGTAGGGGGCGCCTTCGGCCGGCACGTCCGGCTCGGTGGCCTCGGCCACCGTCGACACGGCTGGAACCGTACGCAGGCGCGCGTCGCAGCCTGGCACGCTTTCCACGCCCTGGGCGATCAACTCAGCCAATTTGCGCGTTGCGCCGTGACGTGAGTAAAACAATACAAGAATAATCAGATTGGCTTGGTTCATCGGCGGTATTATAGGGCGCTTTGGCGGGTGGCATCGTCGCCACTCTTGTATTTCGATTATCGCTCATGTACGAAAAAATTATTCATCCGGTTTTACAGTATGTCTCCCGCAACTGCCGTAGCGGGATAGAGACAGTGCGCTCACTGTCCTGGCCCGAAGTGCGGGACCTGTTTTTGTTCGCCCACCGCCGCCTGCGCGAGGAAAGCCTGCCGCAAGTGGCCGGCAGCCTCACTTTCACCACCGTGTTCGCGCTGGTGCCGCTGCTGACGATCGCGCTGGCGATCTTCACCACCTTCCCGATGTTTAACACCTTCCGCTCATCGCTGGAGGCTTACTTCGTGCAGAGCGTGATGCCGAAGTCGATTTCCAGCACCATCCTCAATTACCTGACCATGTTTGCCTCCAAGGCCACGCGGCTGTCGGCGGTGGGCGCGGTGGCGCTGATTTTCACCTCGATCGCGATGATGAACCTGATCGAGCGCGTGTTCAACCGCATCTGGCGCGTGCGCGCCGAGCGGCGCTGGAGCAAACGCATCCTGGTCTACTGGGCCATCATCACGCTCGGCCCCTTGCTGATCGGCGTCTCGCTGACCTTGTCGGGGCGGGTGTTCATGGCCACCAGCGACCTGATAGGCGACGTGCCGGTGATCGGCGCCTTGATCTATACGGTGCTGTCGCTGGCGCTGACCACGTTCACCTTCACGCTGTTGTATGTGGCGGTGCCGAACCGCGACGTCGACTGGCACGACGCGGCCTGGGGCGGCCTGGTGGCTGGCCTGGCGTTCGAGGTGGCCAAGCGCGGCTTCGCGGTGTTCATCACGCAGTTTCCGACGTATTCGAAGATCTACGGCGCGCTGGCGGCGCTGCCGCTGTTCCTGCTGTGGGTTTATGTGTCTTGGCTGATCACGCTGTTCGGCGCGCTGCTGGTGGCCGCGCTGCCGGTGGTGAAGTACGAACGCTGGTGGCACGAGGCGCAGCCGGGCGGCGAATTTGTCGACGCGATGGCGATCCTGCGGGTGCTGCATGTGGCCTGCAAATGCGGCGACACGGCGCTGGTCAGCGCCGGCGCGATCCGCGCGCGCACGCGGCTGGGCTTCGACGAGATGGACACGCTGCTGGAAAAGATGATGGCCGAAGGCTGGGTGGGACGCGTCAAGGTCGATGCGCCGGCGCGGGTCCAATGGGGCAAGCGTGTCAGCGAGGGCAGCGACCACTGGGTCATCCTGGCCAATGTGGAGAAGCTGACGCTGGCCGAGGTCTATCGCCTGTTCGTCTTCGCCGGCATGCCGATCAACGCCGGTGTGGTTGGCGATGGCGACGATGAGCGCGACCTGAAAGCCGCCCGCGAGGCCGCCGCGCTGGCACGTGAAGTGGAATCGGCCGTCGAGGCGGGACTGGGCAAGACCCTGGCCGCGCACTTCGGGCCTATCGACTGCCGTTAGGTGCTAAGAGCCCACAGGCCTGGCCGCGCCGCTGGCGCGCGCCAGGCTTGAACGGACGCCGGTCACGGCTTCCAGCCGTTCCCGCAGGTAGCTGCTCAGGCGCGGATGCTGGCTGAATGCGACGTTGAAGCGGATATGCTGGTTGGGCGTGTCGTTCGCCGAGAAGGCGGCGCCGCGCATCAGCAGGATGTTGTTGCGGTAGGCGTCCTGCACCAGCAGGTCGACATCCAGGCCGTCCGGCATCGTCCCCCACAAGAAAATGCCGGCGTCGCCGGGCTGCTCGAACCGCACGCCGGCCTCGCTCAATTGCCGGGTGCTGGTGTTACGAGCGGCCATGATCTTGCGCTGCATGCGGTCCAGGTGCTTGCGCAGGTTGCCGGCCCTGAGCACCTCCAGCAGCACGTATTCGTTCAACGCCGGCATCGTCATGATGGTATGGATCTTGGTCCGCATCAGCACCTTGAGCAGGGCCGGGGCGGCGGCGAGATAGCCCATCCGCAGGGCGGGGCTGAGCGCCTTGCAAAAACTGGAGTAGTAAATCACGCCGTCAAGGCCCGCCAGCGCGGCCAGCCGCGTGCTGTGGCCGTGCTGGAAGTGGCCGTGAACGTCGTCTTCGGCGATCAGGAAGCCATGCTGCTTCGCCAGCATCAGCACCTTGTGCAGATTGGCGGCGCTGCTGCTCCAGCCGGTGGGGTTGTGCAAGGCGGTCTGCACGAACAGCAAGCGCGGACGGTGTTCGCGGCAGGCCGCTTCCAGTTCGTCGAGATCGAGGCCGTCGGGCCGGCGCTTGACCGGCACCAGGCGGATGCCATCCTGGCGCAGCCGGCCGAACATCAGGAAGTAGCCGGGATCTTCGACCAGCACGGTGTCGCCGGGCTGCAGGAAACTGCGGCAAATCAGGTCGATCGCGTGGGTGGCGCCGAAGGTCGTGAGAATATGGCCGGCGTCGAAGGCCATGCCGATGCCGCGCAATATCAGCGCGATATGTTCACGTAGTTCGGGCAGTCCTTGCGGAGGGCAGCGCGATGCCATGCCGGCGGCGCTGCGCGCCAGGGCGCGTTGCACGGCGCTGCCGGGGACGGCGTCCTGCAGCCAGGTCGGCGGCAGGGCGCCGCTGCTGGCCAGCAGAATGCCGGCGCGCTGGTCGTTGGCTTGCTGCGCCAGCCAGACCGGCTCCTGCTCCTCGCCCGCTTCCAGCGCGACTTCATCGGGCGCCACGCTGCCGGCGTCCTTGGGCGAACAGGCAAAGAAGCCCGCCGTGCCATGGGAATCGATGACGCCCGCCGCGACCAGCCGGTCGTAGGCCGCCACCACAGTATTGGCGCTGACTTCCAGCTGCGTAGCCAACTGGCGTATCGACGGCAGCTTGGCGCCGCCGGGCAGGGCGCGGCTCCCGACCATGTGGCGCAACTGGGCTTCTATCTGTTTGGACAGGGCGATGGGAGAGGAGCGGTCAATGGGGAACATGATGAGAGTCTAGCGTAAAAACATCACGGCCAGCACGAGCAGGATGGCGGCCATGGTCCAATTGAACGCGCGCTGCTTTTGCGGATCTTGCAGGAAGCGGCGTATCGACATGCCAAACAGCGCCCACATGGCGTTGCAAGGCGCGCCCACCAGGGCGCCGATTACCGCCACCAGCAGTGCATTGCCGAGCGTATTCCCGCCGGCGGGCATGAAGACCGATGCCACGGTGATGGCCTTCACCCAGCTCTTGGGGTTGAGCGCCTGGAAGGTCATCGCCTGGGCAAACGTCACCGCCTTGGGCGCCTGCGCGCCGCTCATCGACGCCCCGCTGAGCTTCCAGGCCAGGTAGATCAGGTACACCGATCCGGCGATGCGCAGCACTTGCTGCGCCAATGGGTAGGTCACAAAGACGCTGCCCAGCCCGAGGCACATCAGCATCGTCTGCACGAACATGCCGGTCTGGATGCCCATGATGGCCGGTACCGCGCCACGGCCGCCGAAATTGGCGCCGGTGGTGGCGAGCATGACGTTGTTCGGTCCGGGCGTGGCCGACATCACCAGGCAGTAGGTCATCAGGGGCAGCAGATCGGTCATGGCGCGCGGCTCATAGCGTGGAAGTGATGCCAGTCTAGGGGCGCGGCGCGGAGCGGACAAGGCACAGCGCCACGGGGGCAGGCACATGCTGTATCACTCCGCCGATGGTGACAGTTGCCCATTGCCGTTATAGAATCGACATTCATAAAAATCAACTGGGAGACGTCATGCTGAGAATGCCGATTGCGGTGGTCTTGTTTGGAATTGCCGGTGTGGCGTCGTCTGCCCAGCAGCTGCACCCGCCCGGCCTGGGGGAGCGCGGCGATGAGGCCAGCATCGCGGTCGACATCAACGCGAGTGGGCAGGTGGCCGGCATCATCGAGGAGGAGAGCGGCCGCCAGCGCGCGGTGCTGTGGAACAAGCGCCTGATCGAACTGGGCACCCTGGGCGGCAGCGACAGCTTCACCAAGGGCATCAACATCGGCGGCGACGTGGTTGGCTCGGCCCAGGACAGCGACGGCCACTGGCGCGCCTTCGTCTACCGCGCCGGCCTGTCGATGCGCGATCTCGGCACGCTCGGCGGCGGCAGCAGCTACGGCATGGGCATCAGCCGTTCGGGCCAGGCGGTCGGCTTCGCCGACACCAGCGACGGCTACTTCCACGCCTTCAGCACCGGCCCCGCCGGTGACGGCCCGCTGGTCGATTTGGGTACTTTGGGCGGCAACATCAGCTACGCGGCCGGCGTCAACACCGATGGCGTGATCGTCGGCACGGCGGCGCTGGCGGACGGTTACCGGCGCGCCTTTATCTACCGGCCCGGCGCCGGCATGAAGGACCTGGGCACGCTGGGTGGACGATCCAGCAGCGCCACCGCCGTCAACGATTCCGGCGTGGTGGTCGGCGCGTCCGAGACGCCCGACCGGCACTGGCACGCCTTTGTCCACGATGGCACGAAGATGGTCGACCTGGGTGCGATGATCGGCTACGGCAACAGCTTCGCCACCGCCATCAACGCCGCCGGCCACGTGGTCGGCAGCATCCGCGTCGGCGACGAGCGCCGCTCCTTCGTCTACCGCGACGGCAAGATGACCGTGCATCCGGGCGGTTACGGCCTGTACCTGGTCAACAGCATCAACGCCGAGGAACTGGTGATCGGCGCCAAATACGTCGGCAAGAGGTTCGAGGCGTCGACCATGCACTCGTCCCAGCGCGCCGTGGTCACGCACGGCGGCAACGACATGGTGATGCTGATCGCGGCGGTGCTGGCCGCCACTGCGGGCATCGTGATCTACCGCCGCCGCTATCGCGGCATCGTGCTGGAAGGCGCCAGCCGCATTATCCGCTTCAAGTTCCCGCAAAACTGAACAGGGCATCCAGCACCGCGTCCGGCTGCTCGCTCATCAGCGAGTGGCCGCTGTCCACTGTCACCACCTTGCCGTGGCTGATGGTGGAGGTCAGCAGCTTGGTGGATTTTGGTGGCGTCATCATGTCGCGGGCGCCGAACAGGAACAGGGTGGGGCAGCGCACCGCCTGCGCTGCCGCTTCGCCGTTGGCGTAGGCGTTGCAGGCCGAGAAGTCAGTGTGGAACACCTGCTGGGGATTGATCTGCGAGATGCGCTGCATCAGCCGGCGCGAGCCTCCCATGATGCTGAAGCCCGGCCCGGGACAGGATGGCTTCTGCGCGATCGACGAGTGTGACCAGATGTTGACCATGTCGATGGCGCTCTGCTCGTCGCTGCGCGAGGTTTCCAGCAGCGCGTCCGAGACCTTCATCGGGTAGGTCGAGCCGATCATGCCCAGGTGGGTGACGCGTTCGGGCGCCCTGTGCGAGGCTTCCAGCGCGATCAAGGATCCCATGCTGTGGCCGAACAGCGCGGCCTTTTGCACGCCGGCGGCGTCCAGCACTTGCAGCAGCCAGTCCGCCAGCTCCGGTACGCTGGCCTTGGCCGCGCCCTTGCTGCGGCCGTGGCCAGGCAGGTCCACCGCCAGCACGCTGTAGCCGTGGTGCGCGAAATAGCGGGTCTGCAGCACCCATACCGAATGATCGTTCTGCGCGCCGTGGATAAAGACCACGGTCGGCAAGGCGGCGTTGAATGGCTTGCCGCCGGTGTAGCAGTAGGCGTCCACGCCTTGTACGGTCAGCAGCATGTCATGCTCCTTTCTGCGACAGCTTCAGGCCGCGCGCCAGGTCTTCGATCAAATCGTCCACGTCCTCCAGGCCCACCGACAGCCGCATTGTGCCCTCGGTGATGCCGGCTGCCGCCAACTGCTCGGCCGGCACGCGGAAGTGCGTGGTGGAGGCGGGGTGGATCGCCAGCGACTTGGCGTCGCCGACGTTGGCCAGGTGCGAGAACACTTTCAGGCTGTCGACGAAGCGCCGGCCGGCGGCGCGGTCGCCCTTCAGGTTGAACGAGAACACGGCGCCGCAGCCTTTCGGCAGCAGGCGCTTGGCCAGTTCGTAGTCCGGGTGCGACGGCAGCTCGGGATAGGATACCGATTCCACCGCGGGATTCGACAGCAGGAACTCGACCACCTTGCGGGTGTTGGCCACGTGCCGGTCCATGCGCAGCGCCAGCGTCTCCACGCCCTGCAGCACGGCGAAGGCGTTGTGGGGGCTCATGACGGCGCCGAAGTCGCGCAGGCCTTCGCGCCGCGCGCGCAGCGCGAACGCCGCCACGGTCGACTCTTCCGTGAACACCATGCCGTGGAAGCCGTCGTACGGTTCGCACAGTTCGGCGAAGCGGCCGGTCTTGTCGTAGGCCTCTTGCCAGTCGAAGGTGCCGCCGTCCACCAGCAGGCCGCCGATGGCGGTGCCGTGCCCGCACAGGAACTTGGTGGCCGAGTGGAACACCAGGTCGGCGCCGTGCTCGAAGGGCTTGAGCAGGTAGGGCGTGGTGAAGGTGGAGTCCATCATCAGCGGCAGGTTCTGCTCGTGCGCGATGGCGGCGACGGACTCGATATCCAGCACGTCCAGGCCCGGATTGCCCAGCGTTTCGGCGAACAGCACCTTGGTGTTGGGGCGGATCGCGGCGCGCCAGGCGTTGAGGTCGCGCGGGTCGACGAAGGTGGTCTCGATGCCGAAGCGCTTGAGCGTGTAGGCCAGCATATTGTGCGAGCCGCCGTACAGCGCGCGCGAGGCGACGATGTGCGAGCCGGCGCCGGCGATGGTGGCGAGCCCCAGGTGCATCGCGGCCTGGCCGCTGGCGGTGGCGATGCCGGCCACGCCGCCTTCCAGCGCGGCGATGCGTTCCTCCAGCACCGCGTTGGTGGGGTTCGAGATGCGCGAGTAGACGTGGCCGGCGCGCTCCATGTTGAACAGCGAGGCGGCGTGGTCGGAGTCCTTGAAGGCAAAGGATGAGGTGAAATAGACTGGCGTGGCGCGCGCGCCGGTGGCCGGGTCGGGCGCGGCGCCGGCGTGCAGCGCGAGGGTGTCAAAGCCGGGATATCTTGGTCCGCTCATGTGGTCTCGTTGGAGTTATAGGAATGCTGGGCATCCTACCCTGAATCGCGGCTTGGCAACAGCTCTGCAAGAATGTTGCGATTTGCTTATCCAGAGCGCTGGATTTTTTGCCGCTCATACGCTACATTCGCTATAAGGCTACAATAATCAGAACCCCCATTCACAAAGCCTATATCAGCGGACAGGACGGCCCAAAATGAAAGTCTCCGAAATTCTTCAGGTTAAAGGCAGCATTCTTTACACTATCTCTCCTGACCAGCCGTTGGCCGACGCCGCCAATACGATGGCGGAGAAAGACATCGGTTCGCTGGTGGTCATGGAATTCGGCGAGCTGGCGGGCATGCTGACCTTCCGCGAAGTGCTGCGCGCGCTGCACGAGAACGCGGGCACGGTGGGCACCGGCACGGTGCGCAAGCACATGGACGATCATCCGATCACCGTCACGCCCGATACCGAGGTCAACGAGGTGCGCCGCATCATGCTGGAAAAGCACGCGCGCTACCTGCCGGTGATGAACGCCAAGACCATCCTGGGCGTGATCTCGTTCTACGACGTGGCCCGCGCGGTGCTGGAGGCGCAGAGCTTCGAGAACAAGATGCTGAAGGCCTACATCCGCGACTGGCCGGCCGAGACGGCGGACCAGGCGGACTGAGTACACCCCGGCGCCCGGCGCCGGAAAGCAAACCGCCATGCGGCCATGCGACGATGTTGAGCGTCGCATGGCCGCATGGCGGTTTTTTTATCAGGCCGCGCCTTCCAGCGTGTCGTTGTTGAGCCAACCGTTGAGCGCCGTGGCCGTCATCGGCCGCGCGAACAGGAAGCCTTGCGCCAGCGGGCAGCCCAGCGCCTGCAGGATCTGCGCCTGGCGCTCGTCCTCCACGCCTTCCGCGATCACGGCCAGGCCGAGGTTGCGGCCCAGCTGGATCACCATCTCGGCGATGCTGCTGCCGCGCGCGGAACCGGTGATCTCGGTGACGAAGGCGCGGTCGATCTTCAGGCGGTCGATCTGCAGCCGCTGCAGGTAGGACAGCGACGAGAAGCCGGTGCCGAAGTCGTCGATCGCGATGCTCACGCCGGTCTGCTTGATCTGGCCCAGCATCTTGATCAGCATGTCCGGCTCTTCCATCGCCATCGATTCGGTGATCTCCAGTTCCACATATTCCGGCGGCGCGCCAGTGTCGTCCAGCGCCTTGCGCAGCGTCTCCAGGAAGTGCGGATGGCGGAACTGCACCTGCGAGACGTTAATCGACATCATGAAGTCAAGGTGGCCGGCCTTGCGCAGGTCCACCAGCTCCTGGCAGGCGGTGCGCATGACCCACGCGCCCAGGTCGATGATCAGGCCCGAATACTCGGCGATCGGGATGAAGCGGTCCGGCGAGATGAACTTGCCGTCCGGCGTCTGCCAGCGCAGCAGCGCCTCGGCGCCCATCGGCCGGCGCGTGGCCAGGTCGATCTGCGGCTGGTACACCACGAACAGCTGGTTTTGGCCGAAGGCCGTGCGCAGCGCGTGCATCATGCGCACCCGTTCGCGGATCTCCACGCCCATCGAGCGCGAGAAGTAGAAGTGGCCGGCGCGTTGCTGCGACTTGGCGCGCTTGAGGGCGATGTCGGCGTCCTTGAGGGCGTCGGCGCCGCTGCCTTCATGCTCGCCCAGGCGCACCAGGCCCAGCGTGGCCGACAGCTGCACGTCCTGGCCGTCGATGCTGAACGGATCGGCGAACAGCGCCAGGATGTTGGCCGGGTTGACCTGCGACGAGTCGCCCAGCACGCAGAAGATGTCGCCGCCGATGCGCGCCACCGTCAGCTGGTCGCCCAGCTGGGTTTGCAGGCGGCCGGCGACCGCCACCAGCAGCATGTCGCCGAACTGGTGGCCGAGCGCGTCGTTGGTCTCGGCGAAGTGGTCCAGGTCGACCAGCGACAGCGTGGCGTCGTCGCGCGCCGGGCCGGCCAGCGTGGCGTCGAGGATCTCGACCAGGCGGGTGCGGTTGGGCAGCTTGGACAGCTGGTCGTAGAAGGCGGCGTTGTGCAGGTGCGTGACCAGTTCGACATTGTCCAGGCCCACGGCCACGTTGGAGCAGAACACTTCCAGCAGGCGCTCGTCGATCTCGGTCGGCGCGCGGCCCACGTCCAGGTAGGCGACGAAGTCGCGGCTGGCCTTGCCGGCGAAGTACAGCGTGATGAAATCCGGGCCGTAGATGTTGCGGCGCTGGCCCAGCGTCAGCTCCATGGCGTCGTAGATGGGCTTGTGCTCCTGGTTGCACAGCGTGGCGTTGTCCAGGTGGCGGTAGCTGCCGATGGTGGCCATCACCATCAGCTGGTGGCAGCCGTCCTCCGGGCATTCCTGCACGCACAGCACGCCGTTGCCGTCCTGGCCCAGCAGGTCGGCGATCTGCGCCAGCACGCCGGAGGCGAAGTTCTGCACGCCGTGCAGCGCCATCAGCTGGGTGCTGGCGTGGACGATCTGGTTCAGGCCGCGCCGGCTGTCGTTGATCTTGCGGATTTGTTCGTACGAGCGGATCGCCGCCGTCACCGTGGTGTACAGCTTGATGCGGGTCAGCTCGGACTTGGTCTTGTAATCGTTGATGTCGAAATCGCGGATGGCGTCGATCTCCGGCGCGTAGCCGGGCTGGCCGGTGCGCAGGATGATGCGCACGTCGGCCAGGTTCAGTGTTTCGCGGATGTAGCGCACCAGGTGCAGGCCGGCGTCGTCCTGTTCCATCACCACGTCGAGCAGGATGACGGCGATTTCGGATTCGTGCTTCAGCAGTTCGCGCGCCTGGCCGGCCGAATACGCGTGCACGAATTCCAGCGGGCGCTGCTGCATGTCGAGGTTGCCCAGCGCGAAGGTGGTGGTCGAGTGAACATCTTCGTCGTCGTCGATGATCATGACCCGCCAGACGTTGCGCGCACCGGGCACTGCGGGCATCGCCGGATGCTCTTCTAAGAATACCAGATCGTCTTGATCGTCCTTGGAGTGCTCAAGGGGTGTGATCGGTGGGGGCATGTGTAACATCTCCAGGATTTCTCGGTGTTCTTGAGATCAAGTATATAGCGAATTGTTAAAAAGAACGCGGTTTTCCGGCGCTTTACACAGAACGTTGCGTACTGGTGTGCAAGTTTGCCCGGCTTTCATCGAAAGAATGGTATTTTACCAATGGAAACTTGCTTTGTGGAAATTATCGCTACGGGCGGGCGGCAAACGCCGCTGGCTGGTAGAATTGGGTACTTTCCACCTTTTTCCAAAGATTCTCTTCCTATGTCCGGCAATACATTTGGCAAATTGTTTTCAGTAACTACCTTTGGTGAGTCGCACGGTCCCGCGATTGGTTGTGTGATCGATGGCTGCCCACCAGGTTTGCCTTTGTCGGAAGCGGATATCCAGCCTGAGCTGGACCGCCGTAAGCCGGGTACCTCGCGCCACGTGACGCAGCGCAAGGAGCCTGACACGGTGGAAATCCTGTCGGGGGTGTACCAGGGCGTGACCACCGGCACGCCGATCGCGCTGCTGATCCGCAACGAGGACCAGCGCAGCAAGGACTACGGCAATATCGTCGATAGTTTCCGTCCAGGTCATGCAGATTACACCTATTGGCACAAATACGGCGTCCGCGATCCGCGCGGCGGCGGCCGCTCGTCGGCGCGCCTGACGGCGCCGGTGGTCGGCGCGGCCGCCATCGCCAAGAAATGGCTGCACCAGCAGTACGGCACCGAGTTCAAAGGCTGCATGAGCCAGCTCGGGGACATCGCCGTGCCGTTCCAGGACTGGTCGCACGTGCACGACAACCCGTTCTTCGCCGCCAGCGGCGACGCCGCCCTGATTGCCCGCATGGAAGAGGCGATGGACGAGCTGCGCAAGGCCGGCGATTCGATCGGCGCGCGCATCGACGTGATCGCCCGTAACATCCCGGTTGGCCTGGGCCAGCCCATCTACGACAAGCTCGACGCCGACATCGCCTATGCCATGATGGGCATCAACGCCGTCAAGGGCGTGGAGATCGGCGCCGGCTTCAAGTCGGTCGAGCAGAAGGGTTCGGTGCACGGCGACTCGCTGACGCCGGAAGGCTTCGTCGGCAACAACGCCGGCGGCGTGCTGGGCGGCATCTCGACCGGCCAGGACATCACGGTGTCAATCGCCATCAAGCCGACCTCGTCCATTCGCACGCCGCGCCAGTCCATCGACAAGGACGGCAACCCGGTGATGGTGGAGACCTTCGGCCGCCACGACCCGTGCGTCGGCATCCGCGCCACGCCGATCGCCGAGGCCATGCTGGCGCTGGTGCTGATGGACCACGCGCTGATGCACCGCGCGCAGTGCGGCGACGTCCGCGTCGCCACGCCGAACATCGCGCCGCCGGTGCCGCCGGTCCCGCCAGCTTCCAACTAAGCGGTGCCGGTACAAGCTTTCAGCTTCGCCTTATTCCTGTTCTGCTACTACGCGCACGCGGGAACCTGGTCCACCTACGCCACGCTGTTCTTTGCCGATAAGGGCATGACGGTGGCGCAGATCGGCGTGCTGATGTCGATGATCCAGGTGCTGCGCATCGTCGGCCCCAACGTCTGGGGCTACGTGGCCGACCATTACGACCGCCGCGTGTTCGTGCTGCGCATGGCCGGCTTCGCCGCGCTGGCGGGCTTCAGCGGCTTCTTCTTCGGCAGCACCTTTGCCCACTTCATGCTGGCGATGATCGTGCTGAACCTGTTCACCAGCGGCCAGGCGCCGATCTGCGAGGCGCTGATGCTGTCCGAGATGCGCGGCGACCTGACCTTCTACGGCCGCATCCGCATGTGGGGATCGATCGGCTTCATCGCCTCGGTCACGCTGGCCGCGTACGCGCTGGAGCACTACGGCATCGCCGCGTTGCCGTGGGTGGCCGCGGCGCTGCTGGTGCTGACCATAGTCGCCGCCTTCCGCCTGCGGGACGTGCCGCGCCGCGTGCACAAGGTGGCGCCGCCGCCGTTGCTGTCGCTGCTGCGCCGGCGCGAGGTGATCGCCTTCTTCGCCTCGACCGCGCTGATGGTCGCGGCCCACACCTCGCTGTACACCTTTTATTCGCTGTACCTGGAGCGTAATGGCTACAGCAAGACCGTGATCGGCGCCATGTGGTCGCTGGGCGTGACGGCCGAGGTGCTGCTGTTTTACTTCCAGGCGCCGCTGTTCAAGCGCTGGGGCGCGCGCAACATGATGCTGGTGACGCTGGCCGTGGCGGTGGTGCGCTTCCTGATGATAGGCTTCGGTCCGCACGTGCTGTGGCTGCTGATCGTGGCGCAGGTGATGCACGCGGCAACGTTCGCGCTGCATCACTCGTCGTCCGTGATGACCCTGCAGCGCTGGTTCTCCGGGCCGCTGCAGGCGCGCGGGCAGGCGCTGTACATGAGCATCTCGTACGGCATCGGTGGCTCGCTGGGCGGGCTGTTCCTGGCGCAGTGGTGGGAGAGGGCGGGGCCGCAGTCGGTGTACTACGTGGCGGCCGCGCTGGTGGCCTGCTCGATGCTGGCCGCCGCGCTGTCCTACCGCTGGCAGCAGCGCGATATTTACTAACCGCGGGAGCCGACCGCTTCCAGCTTGTGGCGGCGCTCGACCGCCCGCACCACCAGCGCCCGCATGTCGTTCAACAGCGCGAACTCGGTCTGGCTCAGCTGGATGGGCGGGAAGGAATCGTCCCAGTCGCCGTACAGGAAGCCGGCCGGCTGGCAATTGGCCGACAGCGGCAGGATGACGAAGCTGCGCGCTTCGGACAGGGAGCTTTTCCACCACAACGGCAGCTTGGCGGCGAACTTCACGTCGCGGGCGTTTTCAATGAAGATCACGCGGTCGCTGTTGAGCGCGGCATGGAACACATTCGGCTCGTAGGCGTCGTCGAAGGCCAGCGCCGGCAGCAGTTCCCTGGTGCCCTCGCCAAAGCTGATCTTGGCCGCGTACTGGTTATCCTTGCGGTTGCGCACGAAGGCCACCGCGCGCGAGAAGTCCAGTCCCTTGTACACCGTTTCCAGCGCGATCTGCACCATCTGGCCGGGGTTGGCCGTCTCCAGCATGTCGCGCATGTCGGCCAGGCCGCTGAGCAGGATCTTGTTGCCGGCGGCGCGCTGGCGCGTCTTGGCCAGCGCCTTGGCGCGGCGCTCGGCGGGGCGCGACAGCGGGGCGATGGACAAGTCGTTGGCCGCCACCACCTTGGCCTGCTCGATGGCGTGCATCAGGTTGTCCGGCTCCACGCCCAGCATGGCGGCGTACGATTGCGTCAGTTCCTTGACCACGGCGGCGCCGGCAGCATCGTCATGCCACAGCGATTCCGCGCACAGCGCCGACATGGTCGACAGGCCGGCGATCCAGTCCGAGCTGCTCACTTCGGTGCCGGGCGCCGGCGGCTCGACCTTGCGCATGCCCTTGACCAGCGTTCCCGGCAGGCCCCAGTGCAGGGCGGCCGCGTGGCCGATTTCCTCCATCGTCAGGCCCAGCATTTCGGGCGCGACCTGGTCGATGCCGCAGCCGGCCTGGTCGGCCGCGCGCTGCAGTTCCTGCCAGCGCTCCGGCATGTAGAAGGTCATCATCATGCGGCCCAGCGTGTGCAGCATCGAGCACACCACGGCTTCCTCGCCGTGGCGGCTTTCGGCCGTGTAGGCGATCTGCTGCGCCACGATCCCGGCCAGCACGGCCTTTTCCATTTCAATGTGGGCGATGGTGGCGTCGGGCGAGCCGGCCGCCAGCTCCTCGATCAGCTTGAGGCCCAGCGCCAGGTGGCCGATGGCCTCGGTGCCCAGCACCAGCACCGCCTTCGACACCGTGTTCACATGCTGGCCGAAGGCCGAGTACATGCCGCTGTTGGCCAGCCGCAGCACCTTTTGCGTGAGCACCGGATCGGACAGCACGGTGCGGGTCATGTTGAATTCCTGCTCGTCCTCGCCGCGCATCGCGCCCAGGATGGCGGTGATGGCCTTGGCGAAGCCCGGCATGTCGCCGCGCCGGCGGGTGCAGTCCCACAGCGCGGCCAGCGTGGCGTCGCCCAGCGGCGTGCTGGCGGTGAAGCGCGCCGTCATTGCGCCACCTGGCGCAGTTCGGGCGGCACCACCTTGACGTGGATGCTTTCCTTGAGCGCGGCCAGCGCCACATTGGCGGCCATCGGCTTGCCGGTCAGGTAGCCCTGGATGTACTGGCAGCCGCGCTGTTCCAGGTAGTCCATCTGGCCCTCGGTCTCGACGCCCTCGGCCACCACGGACAGGTCCAGGTGCTTGGCCAGGTCGAGCACGGCGTTGCAGATGGCGCCGTCCTTCTGCGAGCCGGGCAGGTCGCGGATGAAGGTGCGGTCGATCTTCAGCACGGAGATGGGGAAGCGCTTGAGGTAGGCCAGCGAGGAATACCCGGTGCCGAAATCGTCGATGGCGATGCGGGCCTTGCGCTCGGCCATTTTGGTCAGGATGGACTCGGCATGCGCCGGGTCGATCATCAAAGTGCCTTCTGTGATTTCCAAAACCAATTGCTCACCAAGTAGGCCGGAGAAGGCGATCGCATCGTCCAGCACATCCAGAAATTTATCATTGCGGAATTGCCGCGGGCTGATATTAACAGAGATGTACAGGCTGCGCTTTGCCACTTCCTCGAACTGTTTCAGCTGCACGCAGGCCGCCTTCAAGGCCCAGGCGCCCAGCAAATTGATGAGGCCGTTGGTCTCGGCGATCGGGATGAAGCGGGCCGGCGGCACCATGCCCAGCGTCGGGTGCTTCCAGCGCATCAGCGTTTCGAAGCCCTGGATCTCGCGCGTGCGGGCGTCGACGATGGGCTGGTAGTAGAGCAGGAACTCGCCCTCGCGCACCGCCTGGAACATCGCCGCCTCCAGCGAGATGTCGTGCTCCGGCGGGCCGGACTGGGTCTGGCTGTACACCACGCAACGGGCCTTGCCGGTTTCCTTGGCGCGCGACATGGCGGCGTCGGCCAGCGCGACCAGCCGCACCTCGTCCTCGGCGTGCTGCGGGTAGACCGCCACGCCGACCGAGGCGCCGATGTAGATCGTGTGGTTGTCGATTTCAAACGGCGACTGCAGGGTGGCGATCAGGCGGCCGGTGACCAGCTTGATCTGCGCCTCGGTGGCGGTGCCGGGCAGCACGGCGACAAACTCGTCGCCGCCGACGCGGGCCAGGGTGTCGCTGTCGCGCAGGGTCTTGCGCAGGCGGGCGGCGGCGGTGCGCAGCACGGCGTCGCCGACCGGGTGGCCGAGGCCGTCGTTGACTTTCTTGAATCCGTCCAGGCCGATGGTGGCGACCGAGAAGCCCTGGCCGGAGCGGCGCGCGTTGGCGATCACCATGCGCATGCGGTCCGACAGCAGCAGGCGGTTGGGCAGTTCGGTCAGGGCGTCGTGGGTGGCCATGTGGCGCAGCCGCTCTTCGGTGGCGCGCTGCAGCGTCATGTCGCGGCCGACCACCAGCAGCTCGCTCAGGCCGTGCTGGTTGGCGTAGCAGGAGATTCTCAGTTCGTGCCAGATCTCGGCGTCCGGCGTCTTGATGCGTACTTCCAGCTGACGCGACACGCTGGTGCCGCCGACTTCGGCCAGCACGGCGGCCAGCGGCGCCTGGTCGTCCAGCGATACCAGCTTGAGCAGCGTGTCGCCGGCCAGCGGGACATAGCTGGAGATCAGGGCCACCGCGCGTTTGCTGGCATACAGTATCTGCCCCAGCTGATTGAGGCGGAACACAACATCGCCCGCCTCTTCCATGAGGTTATCCAATTCATGTCGCGGGGATGGGGCTGGGATACTGGAAAACATCGCGAGGATCTAATCTTTCATTTTATACATGTAACGTGGCTGCGCGAAACTTGCAAAACCAGAACGCAATGTATCACTGATGAGAGTGGATTTACATGAAAAACGACAACATCGAAGCGACTTTTACAGTTTTCTCTTGAGTTAGGCCAATAAATTGAAGTTTACATAGGGAAAACACGGCTGTTCTGGACAGCCGTGCGGGGCCTGGTTCAGGCGTGTTGTGTGAAATGAATGGCGCCCCCGGTGTGGGCTGGGAAGCCGAACAGTTGCACGGAAATCAGGTCGGCCTCGGGGCCGCTGACGGTGCCGCTTTGGACGTGCTGCCGCGCGGTGGCGCACAGCGCGTGCAGCAGGCGGTCGCGCAGCTCCGCCAGCTGCAGCGTGGATGCTTCGCCCCCGTCGCTGGCGGGGCTGGCGGCGGTATCGGGCGGCGGCGGCAGGCCGGCCGCGAGTGCGGCGTTGCGCAACAGCGCTTCCGGCACGGATCCGGCCCGCAGGGCGCTGACCTCGTTCGCGTAGCATAAACGCAATGCGGCGGCCAACTCCAGCGCCGCCGGAGCCGTCACGTCAGCGCGAATTTGATTTAAGTGCATCAGATTGTGGGCCACCGGACTGATGGCCGTCTGGCAGAAATAGCGGCTTTCGATCAGCAGCGCGCTGTCGAAATCGACTTGCAGGCCCTCGACCATGGCGCACAGGATAGCCTCCGGCGCCGGCAGGTGGCCGCCGGTGCGCTGGCGCAGCACGGCGGGCGCCATTTGCAGCAGGGTCTGCACCGGGGCGGACGTGAGCGCCCCGCCTGGCAGGCGATAGCCCTTGACGTCCCACGGCTGCACGGCGGGCGCGTCGGCGGCCAGCGTGGTGTGCACCACTTGGGACACCTGTTCCTCGTTGCAGGCCACAGCGTGCAGCAGGCCGGCGTGCAGGGCCTGGTCGGCGGTCAGCGTCGCGCCGTCGAGCAGCAGCGGCATGGCGCCCTGCAGGCCGGCCAGGCGCACGGTGCGGACGATCTCGCCCGCGGCCGGCGCCACGCCCAGATGCACTTGCGGCAGGCTGAAGGTCGCGTCGTCCAGGCTGATGCGGTGATGGCAGGCCAGCGCCAGGCCCAGCGCATGGCCGCCGACCGCGCCGCCCAGCGTGGCGACCACCGGAATGCCCAGGCATTCCAGGCGGCGCAGCAAGCGGTTGTAGGCGGCCAGCATCAGCATGCAGTCGCCGGCCTGCGCGGCGGTCAGCGCCATCAGGTGCTCCAGTTCGTGGTCCGAATCGGTGGCCTCGGCGTCGAAGCCGATGATGACGCCGTGCAGGCCTGAGCGGCCGGCTTCCAGCTTGTCGAGCAGGGCGCCGAGCTCGCGCTGGAACAGCCGGCTCAGCGGGTTGATGGCGCGCGCGGCCACCATGACGGTGATGGTGCCGCCGATTTGATGGGTGGTGATCATGGTCATTCCGTTCACACGCGTTCGATGATGGTGGCGATGCCCATGCCGCCGCCCACGCACAGGGTTATCAGGCCGCGCTTGAGGTCGCGGGCTTCCAGTTCGTCCAGCAGGGTGCCGAGCAGCATGCAGCCGGTCGCGCCCAGCGGATGGCCGAGCGCGATGGCGCCGCCGTTGACGTTGACCTTTTCCTCGGGCACGCCCAGCTCGGTCATGAAACGCATCACCACCGAGGCGAAGGCTTCGTTCACTTCGAACAGGTCGATGTCGGCGATGTCCAGGCCGGCTTTCAGCAGCGCCTTGCGGGCGGCGGGTGCGGGGCCGGTCAGCATGATGGTCGGATCGGTGCCGGTGACGGCGGTGGCCAGCACGCGCGCGCGCGGCTTCAGGCCCAGCTGGTTGCCGGCCGCCTCGCTGCCGATCAGCGCAAGCGCGGCGCCGTCGACGATGCCGGAGGAGTTGCCGGCCGTGTGGATGTGGTCGACCCGGTCCAGTTGCGGATACTTGCGCAGCGCCACGCTGTCGAAGCCCATCCGGCCGGCCGCCTCGAACGAAGGCTTGAGGCCGCTCAAGGTTTCGATGGTGGTGTTGGGCTTGATGAATTCGTCTTCGGCCAGGATCAGCACGCCGTTCTGGTCGTGGACCGGCACCACCGAGCGGAAGCGGCCGGCTGCACGCGCTGCGGCGGCCTTCTGCTGCGAGCGCATGGCGTAGGCGTCGACCTGCTCGCGGGCGTAGCCGTCCAGCATGGCGATCAGGTCGGCGCCTATGCCTTGCGGCAGGAAGTCGGTGCGCAGGCTGGTCTCGGGATCGAGCGCCCAGGCGCCGCCGTCCGAGCCCATGGGCACGCGCGACATCGATTCGACGCCGCCGGCCACCACCAGGTCTTCCCAGCCGGAGCGCACCTTCTGCGCCGCCATGTTGACCGCTTCCAGACCCGAGGCGCAGAAACGGTTCAGCTGCACGCCGGCCACCTTCCAGTCCCAGCCGGCGGCCAGCGCGGCGATCTTGGCGATATCCGCGCCCTGGTCGCCGACCGGCGTGACGCAGCCGAGCACGACGTCGTCGATCAGCGCGGTGTCGAGCTTGTGGCGTGTCTGCAGCTCGCGCATCAGGCCCGATAACAGCGTGATCGGCTTGACGGTGTGCAAACTACCGTCTTTTTTGCCCTTGCCGCGCGGGGTGCGGATGGCCTCGTACACATAGGCTTCGATCATGGAGTCTCCTTGTCTGGATGGCCATCATAGAGTGCAAACGACAACAAAGCAACTGCTTGCTTCGCGACGCCAATTGCGCTAGTCTGGCCGGACAACCAGGGGGCAGGCCATGTTTGACAGCCACGAACATCAGGAATTACAGCGCACACTGAGGCGCTTCATCGAGAGCGAAATCAACCCCTATGTCGATGAGTGGGAGGAGGCCGGCATATTTCCCGCGCACGCGCTGTTCAGGAAAATGGGTGAGCTCGGCTTGCTGGGACTGACCAAGCCAGTGGAATACGGCGGATCGGGTCTTGATTACTCGTATTCGATGGCGATGGCCGAGACGCTGGGCCACGTCGACTGCGGCGCGATTCCGATGGCGATCGGCGTGCAGACCGACATGTGCACGCCGGCGCTGGCGCGTTTCGGCTCGGACGCCTTGTGCCGCGAGTTCCTGGCGCCGGCCATCAGCGGCGAGATGGTGGGCTGCGTCGGCGTCTCCGAGGCGCACGCCGGCTCGGACGTGGCGGCCATCCGCACCAGCGCGCGCAAGGACGGCGGCGACTACATCATCAACGGCAGCAAGATGTGGATCACCAACAGCCTGCAGGCCGACTGGATGTGCGTGCTGGTCAACACCTCCGACGGCCCGGCCCACAGGAACAAGACGCTGGTGATGGTGCCGATGGATACGCCGGGCGTTTCGGTCGGCAGGAAGATCCGCAAGATCGGCATGAACGCCTCCGACACCGGCCTGATTTACTTCGACGAGGTGCGCGTGCCGCAGCGCCACGCCATCGGCGAGGAGGGGCAGGGCTTTGTGTACCAGATGCTGCAGTTTCAGGAGGAGCGCCTGTGGGCTGCGGCTAACGCGGTGCAAACGCTGGCCAATTGTATAGACTTGACGGTGGACTGGGCACGCGAGCGCGCCATGTTCGGCGGGCGGCTGCTGGATAATCAGCACGTCCATTTCAAGCTGGCGGAGTTGAAGACGGAAGTGGAGAGCCTGCGCGCGCTGACCTATCGCGCCGGGCAGCTATATATAAGCGGCCAGGATGTGACCGAGCTGGCCTCGATGTGCAAGCTGAAGGCGGGACGCCTGCTGCGCCTGGTGCCCGACGCCTGCATGCAGTTCTGGGGCGGCATGGGTTACAGCTGGGAGAACCGCGTCGCGCGCATGTTCCGCGACGGGCGCCTGACATCCATCGCCGGTGGCGCCGATGAAGTCATGTTGGGCATCATCGCCAAACAAATGGGCATCTTGCCGAAGAAGGAGAAGAAATGAATCCATTCGATACGCATGAAGTGAACAACACGGTTGCACCGTTCGAGAACATCAACCTGTACGCGGCCGATCCGGCCTTGCAGGAAGCGCTGCTGCGCGAAGGCGGCGCGGCGGCGGCCGAGTCGCTGCACGCGCTGGGCGCGCAGCTGGGCCGCGCCGAGGTGCTCGACCTGGCGCGGCTGGCCAACCAGCACTCGCCGAAGCTGCACAACTTCGACCGCGCCGGCAAGCGCGTGGACGAGGTGGAGTTCCATCCGGCCTGGCATAGCCTGATGGCGCTGTTGATCGAGAACGGCGCACATGCGTCGCCATGGCTGGGCGGCCCCGGCGCGCAGGTCGCACGGGCGGCGCGCTACATGCTGTTCGGCCAGGTGGAGAATGGCTCGCAATGTCCGGTGACGATGACGTATGCGTCCGTGCCGGCGCTGAAGCAGGCGCCGAAGATCGCCGCCAAGTGGCTGCCGAGGATCCTGTCGACCGAATACGACCCGCGCTCGCTGCCGGTCGAGCAGAAGCGCGGCGCCATCATCGGCATGGGCATGACGGAGAAGCAGGGCGGCTCCGACGTCCGCTCCAACACCACCCGCGCCGAGCCGGTGCCACCGGCCGAAGCGCGTGCGATGTTCGGCGAGGAGGGCGAGGACGTCTACCGCATCGTTGGCCACAAATGGTTCTTCTCGGCGCCGCAAAGCGACGCGCACCTGATCCTGGCGCAGACCGACGATGCGGGCAGCGCCGGGCTGTCGTGCTTCTTCCTGCCGCGCTATCTGCCGGACGGCAGCCGCAACCAGATCCGCGTGCAGCGCCTGAAGGAAAAATTGGGCAACCGCTCCAACGCCTCGTCGGAGGTCGAGTTCACCGGCGCCTACGGCTGGTTGATCGGCAAGCCGGGACGCGGCATCCCGACCATACTGGAGATGGGCAGCCACACGCGCCTCGATTGCGTGTTGGGCAGCGCCGGCACCATGCGCGCCGCGCTGACGCATGCGCTGCATCACGCGCGCCGGCGCTCGGCGTTCGGCCGTCCGCTGTCCGAACAGCCGCTGATGCAGAACGTGCTGGCCGACCTGGCGCTGGAATCGGAAGCGGCGACGGCCTTCGGCATGCGCCTGGCGCGCTGCTTCGACGAAGGCGCCGATCCGGCGCAAGCGCTGCTGGCGCGCATTCTGACACCGGCCGGCAAGTACTGGATCTGCAAGCGCGGCCCGGCCTTCGGCGCGGAGGCGATGGAAGTCATCGGCGGCAGTGGCTACGTGGAGGACGGCCCGCTGGCGCGCCTGTACCGCGAGTTGCCGGTCAACTCGATCTGGGAAGGCTCTGGCAATGTGATGTGCCTTGACTTGTTGCGCGCCTTCGGCAAAACTCCAGCCGCGCGCGAGGCGCTGGCGTCCGAGCTGGCCCTGGCCGGCGAGTCCGACGCCGACTACGTCCGCTACACGCAGGCCTTGCTGGCCGACTTGAACCAGCCGCAGTCCGACGAATTCGGCGCCCGCGTGCTGGCCGAGCGGGTGGTGCTGGCGGTGCAGGCCGGCCTGCTGTTGCGGCATGCGCCGGCCTGCGTGTCGTCGGCGTTTGTCGCGTCGCGGCTGGCGCGTGAACCCGGCGGCGCGTTCGGACGCCTGCCGGCGGGCGTCGATTGCGCGGCCATCCTGGCGCGCGCGCTGATTGAATAAACTGGATAAATAGTTATGACGAATACCGCCCCTGTCGATAACCGCCGCGCCGATCTGGTGCGCGTGGCCGCTCGCCTGTTCCGCGAGCGCGGCTTCGACGGCACCACCACGCGCGATATCGCCGACGCCGTCGGCATGCGCTCCGGCAGTCCGTTCTATCACTTCAAGAGCAAGCAGGAGATCCTCGCGGCGGTGATGGAGGAGGGTCTGGTGGCGGGGCTGCCGGCCGCCGAGGCCATCGTGGCGGGCGATCTGCCGCCGCGCGCCAAGTTCCAGACACTGGTGCGCGCCCACCTGGAAATCGTGCTGGGCGAAGGCCACGACTTCATCCCGGTGCTGCTGTACGACTGGCGCCGCCTGACGCCGGAGCTGCGCGAACGCGTGCAGGTGCTGCGCGACCGCTACGATCAATTGTGGCAGGACGTGGTCAATGAATTGTCGGCCGCCGGCCTGCTGCGCAGCGACAGCGCGGTGGCGCGCCTGCTGCTGATGGGCGCGATCAATTACAGTGTGCTGTGGTACAAGCCGGGCCAGGGATCCAGCCTGGACCAGATAGCGGAAGAGGCGGTCGCGATGTTTCTGGGTTCCGAGGCCTAGTATAATAAAAAACACATACCGACCAAATAGAGCAAACAATGAAACAAGATCCGCGTTTTCCCAACCTGTTTATCACCAACCACCCGCTGATACAACACAAGCTGAGCCACATGCGCGCGAAGGACACGTCGACCCGTACCTTCCGTGACCTGCTCAAGGAAATCACGCTGCTGATGGGCTATGAGATCACGCGCGACCTGCCGCTGACCACCCGCACCGTCGAAACCCCGCTGATGACGATCGAAGCGCCGGTCATCGCCGGCCGCAAGCTGGCCATCGTCCCCATCCTGCGCGCCGGCATCGGCATGAGCGACGGCCTGCTGGACCTGGTGCCGTCGGCCCGCGTCGGCCACATCGGCGTGTTCCGCGATCCTGAAACCCACCAGCCGGTGGAATACCTGGTGCGCCTGCCGGACACGGTCGAACGCACCTTCATCCTGTGCGACCCGATGGTGGCGACCGGCAATTCGGCTGTGCACGCGGTCGACGTGCTGAAAAAGCGCGGCGTGACCGACGACCAGATCATCTTCCTGGCCCTGGTGGCCGCGCCGGAAGGCATCGAGGTGTTCCAGAAAGCCCACCCGGGCGTCAAGATCTACTGCGCCTCGCTCGATTCGCACCTGAACGATCACGCCTATATTGTGCCTGGCCTGGGCGATGCCGGCGACCGCATCTTCGGCACCAAGTAATTATCATGGCGACCCCGGCCGATCCAGAATACCGCGCCCGCCTCGCGGCGTTGAGCGAGCGGTTTGCCGTCACCGTGCCGGGCACGATGGCGCAGATCACCGATGCGCTGGCGGCCTGCAAGGCGTCCGCCAGCGATCCACCGCCTGAACCTGAACTGCGCCGGCTTCACGAATTGCTGCATGGCGTGGCCGGCTCCGCCGGCACCTTCGGTTTCGGCATGCTGGGGCAGCAGGCGCGGCGCATTGAACACATGGTGCGCGGCGTGCTGACCGAGCACACCGGCTGGCCGGCGGTGATTCCGGAAGTCGAACAGCTGCTGAATTGGGCTGCCCGTGACGCGCAAGCAACAGATTACGAGTAAGCGTGCGCTTGATCCATGTCAAATGACGTAGGATTAAGTTGTCTATAGTGACAAATACACCCTGACAGAGGGGCAGTTGAGCGACGGAAGGTTGGCATTTTTACTGGGTTTCTACCAAAGAAAATCTAGCTTTGCATTTATTTTCGCGAAAACGTGCTTTTCTCTCGTAAATGGGTATAATGCGGGATCGTTTAGATTCAAGAGTAGTGCAGTTTGTCTGTCATTTCTTTCTTGCCTCAAACGATATCACGGGCGCAAGCCCAACTTAACTGAAATAGGAATTGTAATGGCAACTGGTATCGTAAAATGGTTCAATGATTCGAAGGGCTTCGGCTTTATCACCCCGGACGAAGGCGGCGAAGATCTGTTCGCTCACTTCTCGGCGATTCAGTCCGCAGGCTTCAAGTCGCTGCAAGAGAACCAACGCGTTTCTTTTGAAGTGACCGCTGGTCCTAAGGGCAAGCAAGCTTCGAACATTCAGCCACTGTAATACGCTGAATCAAACGAAATAAGAAATCCTCGGTATCCGGGGATTTTTTTTCGCCCGCGTTTTTGTGCGGGCTGTGGTGCGGGCTGTTACATCAGCATCATTTCCAGGATTTGCGCCAATAATCCGGCTGCGCATACGTGTGCCGCAGGAAGTCCACGAAGGCGCGTATCCGCAGCGGCAGATGGCGGCGTTGCGCGAACACCGCGTAGATATCGTTGCCCGGCGCGGAATGCTCGTTGAGCACCGTCTGCAGCTTGCCCGCCTCGATCTCGTTCCCCACTTCCCACATCGACCGCCATGCCAGGCCCTTGCCGGCCAAGGCCCAGTCGTGCAGCACCTGGCCGTCGTTGCTGCCCATGTTGCCGCTCACCTTGACCACCACGTTCTTGCCGTTGTCGCGGAAGGTCCAGCCGCGCTGGCTGCCTTCGCTGCTGATCGCCAGGCAGTTGTGCTTGGCCAGGTCGGCCAGCGTCTTCGGTTCGCCGTGGCGCTTGAGGTAGGAGGGCGCTGCCACCACCACGCGTTCGTTGTCGGCCAGCTTGACGCTGACCAGGCTGGAATCGGACAGGCTGGCGATGCGGATCGCCACGTCGATGCCTTCGCCGACGATGTCGACCACGCGGTCGCTCATGTTCAGCGTGACGCTGACGTCGCGGTGCTCGGCCAGGAAGGAGGGGATCAGCGGCGCCACGTGCTGGCGCCCGAAACCGGCCGGGGCCGAGATCATCAGGTGCCCCGTGGCGTGCGCGCTGCGTTCGGCCACGGCGGTTTCGGCTTCCTCCAGTTCGGCCAGGATGCGCTGGCAATCCTCCAGGAAGGCCGCGCCCTCGTTGGTCAGCGCCAGTTTGCGCGTGGTGCGTTGCAAAAGTTTGACACCCAGGCGGGTTTCCAGCGCGTCCAAGCGGCGGCCTATCATGGCCGGGGCGATGCCCTCGGCGCGCGCGGCGGCCGACAGGCTGCCCTTGGAAACCACTTCAACGAAGGTGGAAATCTGTCTGAATTGACCCATGGAACGCCTAGCCCGTCACTTGTGATAAAAACGCATAGATGATGTGATTTTTAGTCTCGTTTGCATAACTTATTAGTGAATATACTGTAAAACATATCAAGGCGTAACTGAGTCCGCACACTAAAACTTTCGGCGTGCAACAAGAAGGCCAGTGCTTATAATTAGTTTGGTTGCTAATATTTTTACTATCGGAGAGACCTCATGACGCAGTCCACCATCAATCTGCCGGCAGGCATGGAAATCACGGGCGAGATCAAGCCTGGCTACGAAAACATCCTGACCACCGAGGCACTGTCGCTGGTGGTGAAGCTGACCCGCGAGTTCGAAGCGCGCCGTCAACAACTGCTGGCCGTGCGTGTCGAGCGCGCCAAGCGGCTGGACGCCGGCGAGCGTCCCGACTTCCTGCCTGAGACCGCGCACATCCGCGCCGGCGACTGGAAGATCGCACCGATTCCGAAGGCGCTGGAATGCCGTCGCGTGGAAATCACCGGTCCGGTCGAGCGCAAGATGGTCATCAACGCCTTCAACTCGGGCGCCGACAGCTACATGACCGACTTCGAGGATTCGAACACGCCGAACTGGGACAACCAGATCACCGGCCAGATCAATATGTTCGACGCCGTGCGCCGCACCATTTCGCTGGAGCAGAACGGCAAGTCGTACAAACTGAACGACAAGATCGCCACGCTGGTGGTGCGCCCACGCGGCTGGCACCTGGACGAGAAGCACGTGCTGGTCGACGGCAAGCGCATCTCCGGCGGCATCTTCGACTTCGCGTTGTTCATGTTCCACAACGCCAAAGAGCAGCTGGCGCGGGGCGCCGGTCCATACTTCTACCTGCCGAAGATGGAATCGCACCTGGAAGCGCGCCTGTGGAACGACATCTTCGTGATGACGCAAAACGAACTGGGCCTGCCACAAGGCACGATCAAGGCCACCGTGCTGATCGAGACCATCCTGGCCGCGTTCGAGATGGACGAGATCCTGTACGAACTGCGCGAACACAGCTCGGGCCTGAACGCCGGCCGCTGGGATTACATCTTCTCGTGCATCAAGAAGTTCAAGCTGGACAAGGACTTCTGCCTGGCCGACCGCGCCAAGGTGACGATGACCGCGCCGTTCATGCGCGCCTACGCCTTGCTGCTGCTGAAGACCTGCCACAAGCGCAACGCGCCGGCGATCGGCGGCATGGCCGCGCTGATTCCGATCAAGAACGATCCGGAAAAGAACGAAGTCGCCATGGGCGGCGTGCGCAACGACAAGGCGCGCGATGCCACCGACGGCTACGACGGCGGCTGGGTCGCCCACCCGGGCCTGGTGGAACTGGCCATGACCGAGTTCACCAAGGTGTTGGGCGACAAGCCCAACCAGATCGACAAGCAGCGTCCCGACATCGACGTCACCGCCGCGCAGCTGCTGGACTTCAAGCCGGAAGCGCCGATCACCGAGGCCGGCCTGCGCTACAACATCAACGTCGGCATCCACTACCTGGGCAGCTGGCTGGCCGGTAACGGCTGCGTACCGATCCATAACCTGATGGAAGACGCGGCCACGGCGGAAATCAGCCGTTCGCAAGTGTGGCAGTGGATCCGTTCGGACAAGGGTGTGCTGGAAGACGGCCGCAAAGTCACCGCCGACATGGTGCGCGCGATGATCAAGGAAGAGCTGGTCAAGGTGCAGCGCGATGCGCCGGGCGGCGACGGTCCGACCTACGTGCGCGCAGGCCAGATCTTCGAACAGATGTCGACCTCCACCGAGTTCGCGGAGTTCCTGACCTTGCCGCTGTACGAAGAGATCTAAGAAAAACCAACGGCCCGCAAGGGCCGTTTTTCATTAGAAGTCATTTTTCCACAAGCGCAGCGCGGTGAACGTGGCCAGCGGCGTGTCGATGCGGTCCAGCCGCCCGGCACGCAGCAATTGTTCGGCGATGGCCGGCTCGCGGTAGCGCAGGAAGGGATTGGTCGCCTTTTCCACGCCTATCGTGCTCGGCACCGTCGGCACGTTGTGCTCGCGCTTGTCGGTCTCCACCCTCACCCGTTCCTGCAGCGCCAGGTTGTCCGGCTCCACCACGCGCGCGAAGCGCAGGTTGGACAGCGTATATTCGTGGGCGCAGTAGACCTTGGTATCATCCGGAAGCGAGGCCAGTTTGCCAAGCGAGCTGATCATCTGCGCCGGCGTGCCCTCGAACAGGCGGCCGCAGCCGCCGGCAAACAGCGTGTCGCCGCAGAACAGCCAGGTCGGCTCATCGTCGGCGGGCTCGCGCACGTAGGCGATGTGGCCCATGGTGTGGCCGGGCACGTCCAGCACCGACAGCCGCAGCGCCAGGCCGGGCACGTCGATCGTCTTGCCTTCGCCGACCGGCAAAGTGACCGCGGCGATGCTCTCGTTGCGCGGACCAAAAACGGGAACCTGATAATGCTGTAATAATTCAGGAACGCCCCCAATATGGTCAGCGTGGTGATGGGTGAGTAGAATGGCGGTGAGCTTGAGCCCGTTGGCCTGGAGGGCCGCCAGTATCGGCTTGGCGTCACCGGGGTCGACAGCGGCGGCGTGGACGCCATCGTGGATCAGCCACAGGTAGTTGTCGTGGAACGCTGGAACCGTCAGAACACTGAGTGCTTGAATAGATGAATTGGTCATTGGATCGCAAAAAGGCTAGGCATGGACAAGGCAGGATCTGAGAAATCCATTATAGCGCTGGAAGGCTGGCTGCAAACGCCCGCCGGTGTGTACTTGCGTGAGTGGGAACAAACCTGTCTCGATAATTTAACAGCCGATATCTTCGGATACAACGCGGTGCAGATCGGCATGCCGCAAATCGATGCACTGGCCGCCAACCGCATGCCATACAAACTGCTGGCCGACCGCAAGGTGCGGCCCGTGACCAGCCCGGCGCAGCGGCCGGTGTCGCTGACGCTGGACTACACCGAGCTACCGTTCGCTTCGCAATCGATCGACCTGGTGGTGCTGCCGCATGTGCTGGAGTTCTCCACCGATCCGCACCAGGTGCTGCGCGAGGTCGAGCGGGTGCTGATCCCGGAAGGGCAGGTCATCATCTGCGGCTTCAACCCGGCCAGCCTGTGGGGCGCGCGCCACGTGCTGCGGCGCGTCGGCGGCACCTCCTTCCTGCCGCGCACGGAGGAGCTGATCTCTATGCCGCGCATGAAAGACTGGTTAAAATTATTGAACATGGGCGCCAGCCAGAGCCACTTCGGCTGCTACGCGCCGGCCTGCCGCACAGAAAAGTGGCTGCATCGCTACGCATTCATGGATAATGCCGGGCCGCGCTGGTGGCCGTACTTCGGCGGCGTGTACATCGTGCAGGCGATCAAGCGCGTGAAAGGCATGCATTTGATCGGTCCGGCTTGGACCAAGAAAACAGCGACGGCCCCCGCGGTCGTCCCGGCAACAAATAAAAGGCGGGAACAGCAGGATGGATAAGGTAGAGATTTTTACGGACGGCGCATGCAAGGGTAATCCCGGCCTCGGCGGCTGGGGCGCGTTCCTGGTGGCCGACAGCGCCGAGAAGGAAATTTGCGGCGGCGCGCGCGACACCACCAACAACCGCATGGAATTGCAGGCGGTGATCGAGGCGCTCAACGCGCTCAAACGGCCGTGCATGGTCACGCTGCACACCGACAGCCAGTATGTTCAAAAAGGCATCAGCGAGTGGATCCACGGCTGGAAAGCGCGCGGCTGGAAGACCGCCGCCAAGGAGCCGGTCAAGAACGAGGACCTGTGGCGCGCGCTGGACGCCGCGCAGGCCATGCACACCGTCGAATGGCGCTGGGTGCGCGGCCACAACGGCCATCCGGGCAACGAGCGGGCCGACATGCTGGCCAACCGCGGCGTCGAACTGGCACGCGGCCGTTGAGCGGCCTCGGCCTGTTATACTCCTGCGTCCGGATGTAGCCACCACAGAACACTATGCGCCAAATCGTACTCGATACCGAAACCACCGGCATCAACCCCAAGCTGGGCAACCGCATCATTGAAATCGGTTGCGTGGAGCTGAACAACCGTATGCTGACGGGGAATAACTTCCACGTCTACATCAACCCGGAACGGGATTCGGAAGAGGGCGCGCTGAACGTCCACGGCCTGACCACCGAATTCCTGAGCGATAAGCCGAAGTTCCATCAGATCGTCGACGACCTGCGCGCCTACATCCAGGGCGCGGAAGTCATCATCCACAACGCGCCGTTCGACCTGGGCTTCCTGAACCACGAATTCAAGCTGCTGAACCTGCCGGACTTTTCCAGCCACATCGGCGGCGTGATCGACACGCTGGTGCATGCCAAGGAACTCCATCCGGGCAAGCGCAACTCGCTGGATGCGCTGTGCGACCGGTATGGCGTGTCGAACTCGCACCGCAAGCTGCACGGCGCGCTGCTCGACGCCGAGCTGCTGGCCGACGTCTACCTGTCGATGACGCGCGGGCAGAACAGCCTGGGCATGGATGCGGAAGAGGAAGTGGTGAGCGGCGCGGAATTGCTGGAGCCGGTGCCGCTGGCCGACATCATCTTCCTGCCGGCGACGGAGGACGAGCTGGCGGCCCACGCGGCCACGCTGGCCGGACTGGACAAGGCCGTCAAAGGCCAGTGCATCTGGACCGCGACCACCACGCCGCAGGTCGCCGCGTAAGAAAAAGCGAGAATTTTCGTTTTCGGCCTTCCCCTGCGGGCAGGTTGTATGCGATAATTCGCCCCGCTTCGGGAGGTTAGCTCAGGGGTAGAGCACTGCATTCACACTGCAGGGGTCGCAAGTTCGAAACTTGCACTTCCCACCAGAATTTATCAAGAAAATCAAAGGCCTGCATCGATCTGATGCAGGCCTTTTTTCTTGAGGGTGCCGAAAGTACGGAAAAAGTACGGAGTCTTGAATAAATTTCCCATTTGTATTATTCGGCATTGTGTGAGAAAACCAGTAGGATGTTCGGCTGATTCGTGGGATTCCAGCGTTCGTCATTTTCTGCGTTGGACTAATCTCGAGCGCTGCCGCGCTGCGTTTCTGAGGCCATTTCTACTCGGATCTGGTCAATGCTGTTCAAAGCAATAGGGGGACTGATGGCTGAGCCAATCGATTCGAAGCCGCCGCGCCGGCGCTATTACTCCGAGCGGACGGGTGCCGCGCCCCCTCGCGTTGGCCTCGACCTCGACGAGTTGAAGCGTTTCTTTGTGAGCGCCTATTCAGGCTTGGTCGCCGATGGCCTTTTTCAAGAGTGGTTCGGCGACGTGTGCGTCGATCGAGGCGAGATCGATGGCCGGGCCGGTGGCGACATGCCGTTGTATGTGTATGGCAAGCTCCGTCAAAATGGGATTTGGCCTTTCCAGACCAACATCTTTGTTTGCGACCAAGACGAGCTGTTCGACGTCATAGAGTTCCTGTTCGATCACGCCTCCGAAGGCGTCGAGGGCCATCACCACCAATTCAATGATTGCGGCTGGCACTACAATCGGTTCGACCAGGCCGCAGGCCAGGCGACTTTCAGGAAGGCGATGAACGAGATACTTCCTGAATACGGAAGCGGCTTCGAGCTTTCACCCGAAGGTGAGATCGTGGCGCTGGCGGAAGAGGGCATGGAGTCGCTGCTGGGCGCACCGCTGCCGTCGGCGGATCCAAAGAATGTCATCGCCCGGGTTGACGCTGCCGTCTCTAAGTTTCGCCGGCGCTCTTCGACCGGTGATGATCGACGCGATGCGGTGCGCGATCTGGTCGACGTGCTCGAATACATTCGGGGTGAGGTCAAAAAAGTGCTCAACCGGGATGACGAGAGCGATCTGTTCAACCTCGCCAACAACTTCGGCATCCGCCACCACAAGCCAGGCCAGAAGACCGACTACGATCAGGCGATCTGGCACAGTTGGATGTTCTACCACTATTTGGCGACCATCCACGCGTGCGTGCGGCTCATCGATAAGGCGAAGGCTGCCGAAGCCGACCGAGGGGATGCGACGGCGTGACGCCGGCCTGGCGTGCGTCGATGGCGCCGCCCCGCGAGCGTTCGACGCATGGGAAAATGATCGGCGTCGCATCGATGCTTTTGGGAATAAAATAGCTCATACAACAGAGGAGTGGCCAATGGCGACGCGCGCGAAGAAGACTGACCAAAGCTTTGGCTCCCTCTTCGAGGATGACTACCTGATTCGAACTCTGGGGCAGATCGCGCAAGATCCCGAGGTCGCGCTCACGGAGCTTGTCGCGAATGCTTGGGACGCTGGCGCGGCCCTGGTGGACATCGCCATACCCGACGCCCCGCATGGCGAGTTGACCGTGCAGGACGACGGCCATGGAATGACCGCCGCGCAGTTCAAAGCCAGGTGGATGAAGCTGTCTTACGACCGCGTCAAACATCAAAGCCCCTTTGTCGAATTTCCGCCGGAGCGCGCGAACTGGACTCGGCGCGCCTACGGCCACAATGGCGTGGGCCGGCACGGCATGCTTTGCTTCGCCGACATCTACGAGGTCCAGACCTGGCGCGAGGGCAAGGGCGCGTCCGTCGTGGTCAGCACCCACAGCCAAGCCACGCCGTTCATGATGGACAGCATGACGCCTCTCAAGCGCCCTGGCCACGGGACCAAGCTGATCGTGAAGGTCGGGCGCCACTTACCCGACGCCGACAGCATCCGCGACATCCTCTCGGCGCGCTTCCTCCATGATCCCCAGTTCGTGGTGAGGGTCAACGGAGTGTCCATCCCGCTGTCCGAGCACACCGGATTGGTGGAGAAAGCGACGCTGGAGGTCGCCGGAGGCGCGCCGATCGAAGCCTTTGTGGTGGACACGACGCGCGGCTTGAAGTCGACGCTGTATCAAGGCGTGGCCTTCTGGGTCAACAGCCGCTTGGTCGGCTCCCCCAGCTGGGTCGTGGGCAACGCGGCTGTTCTCGATGGCCGCAGCCGCTTCGCCAAGCGCTACACAATCGTGGTTCAATGCGGGCCCGAATGGATGGGCGAGATCGAGCCTGATTGGTCGCGGTTCAAGTCCACGGAGGTGGTCCGCTCGATGAATTCGGTCGTGGCGGACTATGCGGCCAAGGTGTTCAACAAGCTCTCCGACGACTTCGTCGACGACAGCTCCCAAGACGCTTTGCTGCGCCACCGCGAGACGTTCAAGGAGCTCTCGTTGTTGGGCCGCATCGAGGTGGCACATTTCACGCAGGAGCTGGTCAAGCGCAGTCCAGCGATCACCGCCGAGACGCTGGCGATCGCCGTCGAGGCCGTCATCAATTTGGAGAAGTCGCGCAGCGGCGTCGCCCTGCTTCAAAAGCTCGGCAGGCTGGGCGATTCGGACGTGGTGGGCCTCGACCGGCTGCTCGGCCAATGGACGGTGCGCGACGCGCTCGCCGTGCTCGACGAGATCGACAGCCGCCTGAGCATCATCGAAGCGATCGACAAGCTGAGCGCAGATCCGGCGACCGACGAGCTGCACACGCTGCATCCGTTGGTGACCCAAGCGCGCTGGCTGTTTGGCCCGGAATTCGACAGCCTCGAATACACCTCCAATGTCACGTTGAGGACCGTCGCGCGCAAGCTTTTCAAACAGAGCGTCGAGGATGGGGCATTTTTGAAACCCGACCAGAGGCCCGACATTGTTGTGCTCGCGGACGCCACCTTGTCCATCGTCGGGACCGAGGGCTACGACAACTTCGACACGAGCCTGACGCGCATCCAAAACGTTCTCATCATCGAGCTCAAGAAGGGCAAGTCGTCCATCGGCCGGGCAGAAATGACCCAAGCGGATGGATACGTGCAGGACTTTCTGCAAAGCGAAGCCATGGACGGAACGCCCATGATCCGCGCGTTTGTCGTTGGCCATCAGATCTCCTCGAAGACCACCAGGGAGAAAAGCATCTCGGAAGACAGTGTCGTGCGTGGCAAGGTCGTGGCCACGACCTATGGCCAGCTGACCCGCAGCGCGAGCCAGCGCCTCTTCAAGCTGCGCGATAAGATTCCAGCCCGCTATGAAGGCGTGTCTGGCGCCGACCTAATGGCGAGGGTCATGGAGACGCCGTCGCAGGCCGGCTTCGACCTGCGCGAAAAGGTCGCCGAGCCATTGGCCGTTGGCGTCGTGGAAACTGCTGTCGAAGACGCCAAGGTGGGGGCCGCGGCTTGAACGGCTCGGCCTCGCCGCCGCTCGCCCCCCTAGTGGGGAACGCAAAGCGTCAGGCCATCCATTCGCTCGCCGGTTACGACTACCAAATCTGGCGCACGGTCGAGGCGTGGATGAGCTTGGGACCCGACGAGGCGCTTTTCATCGAATGCGCCGAGGATTTTGACATGCGAAGCCCGGATGGCTCGGTCGCCAACCAAGTCAAAAACTCTGCCAAGGACATCTCTGTGGGCTCCGAAGATGTCCTGGCCTCCATCGCCAACTACTGGCGCATGCGTCAAGACAACCCCGGAGCGCCGGGCCTGAAGTTTCGCTTCTTGACTCGAGGGAGCATTTGCTCCGAAAAGACGTCATTGTTTGGAGGCCGAAAAGGTTTGGACGTGTGGCGAACGGCGGTCGACGGGGACGACGACGATGCATTGCTATTGGCCCGCGACCTGCACATGCGCCTCAAGGACCTAAGCTTGTTGGCTTTCTTGGCCGGGGCTAATGCGGATTTATTGCGCGCCGAACTTTTCACGCGAATCGAGTGGGTGGTTGAGGAGCCAGGACATGACCAGGTGAAGTCGGTGGTTAAGCATTTGGCGCAGCGGCTTGGGCAATCGCAGGAGGTTTCCGTCAATCGATCCAGGGACGCAATCCCTGCATTGCTAGAGCATTGCCGAGAGGTGAGGTCTGGCGCTCACAATGTGATCGCACGATCATGCGAATAACGCGGTAATTGAGACGATGGATAGTAAATGTACAATTTGATCATGCATGGAATCGACGAATGGACCAAAGGCATTGTACTGATGCCGCGGGACCGTTTCTTAAAGCACACGGATGAGGATCTTCTAAAACGTTTTGGAGACCCAAACGAGAAAACGATCAGCGAGCTTTCCAAGCTACCTTCGCTTTTCACCTCTGAGATGCCGACAAACATACCACCACGAGTCGGTAGGATTTGCAAGGTTAAGGATCAGGGGGCCGTGCTGCGCATTGAATTCACGCCGATCGAAAATCTGTCGGAATTGGATCCAAAACGAGTTGCTGCTCTTATGCTTGAACTTGATATCCGGAGAGCCGAGACGCACACAACTCACTGGGCGGTAAAAGATGTCGATTTATTCCAGGTACTGCAACGAGCCGGCCTCTGGCGAGGTGCGCCACTCGATCCGGGGAAGGTAGAATTTTCTAGGCGCACCATCATCTGCGCATGCAATTTGTTGGAGACACATTTCACCCACGCGAAGCTAAACCAGTTTCTCCAAGAGATCGGCATGGAGCATTCGCCAGCAGCGCCGAACGTTGGCGGCCTCCAGCTAAGGTTGGCCGAACTCAGTGGCTATGCGATAACATGCCCGAGTGAGCGGACCGCGTCGGGCCTGCCGCTCTCCTATGTAATCGTAGAACGTGCTGCGGAGCTAGATCATGCGGCTTCAGAAAGGGAAATCGCCCCGGACGGTGACAGGCCCGTGCGCCGCGAGTTCCTTGCGAGTCTGGCCAAGGACGGGTACGTCTTTTCCGATCACAGCCTGTATGCTTCATCGCCAGATTCATCGACCGCATTTGACGTCCTCCACCAAGCGTTTCCAAACCAGAGCGAACCAGAAAACAAAATCCATATGGCCAAAAATTATACTGAAACCTTCGAACGGGCAAAGGTAGCGAGTCCGCTATTTCGGCCTAAAATTTTCGTGGTGCATGGCCGAGATGACGCTGCAAAACATGAAGTTGCGCGTTTTCTTGAGCGAATTGGCCTCGACGCGACGATCTTACATGAGCAGGCGAATGGCGGCCGTACGCTGATCACGAAATTCCAGGAAGTGGCGAAGGATGTGGCCTTCGCCGTGGTGTTGATGACACCAGATGACGAGGGTGCGCTCATGGGCGAAACGCAGAGACCGCGCGCAAGGCAAAACGTTGTCTTTGAACTTGGATTCTTCCTCGGTAGGATGCCGGAAGGCCGGGTGTGTGCGCTCGTAAAAAGCGATCTGGAACGGCCGTCGGACTACGACGGTGTCGCGTATATCCCACTGGACGCAAATGGTGGCTGGAAAACGCAACTTATGCGTGAGCTTAAGCATGCGAACATACCGTTCAACGCGGACCACGCCTTGTACTAAAGTTTGGCTGAGTAAAGTGGCGTCAAACCGATACCGGGCTGTCGACAAGCAAGGACAGGCGGTGGATTTTCATCAAGGAGTTTCGCAATGGTGCAGGGATCCTCGTTTACCATACTGCGCTCGCATTATGATGCGGCGTCGAGCTTGCAACGGTTTGGAATCGGCGTGGCCGTCGGTATCTATGCTTGGGGATGTGGGCAATCGTCACTGTCAGCCTGGGCGTTTAAGGTGGTGACCGGATTCGGCGCTCTGCTCGTGCTGCCTCTTTTCTTCGTTACCGTGCTGGCCATCGCCGCATTGGCGCTTAACAGCCGTATGGGCACGCTCGCCTATGGTGACTTTCTCAATCTGCTGCCATTGGTCCTTACAAAATTGCTTCGATCGGCCTCAGCGTTTTTCGGTGTTGTAACTGTGGCCTGGGTATGCTGGTGCACTGTAGGCAGTATGAATGCACTGTACGTCGCACTGCTCGGTTCAATATTTGGTGGCATGCTCGCTTATTGTTGGGCTGGCATGGTGCTGATTGCGCATGCCCTGGCATCGAGGATGTGACCAGAGTAGTCAAAGTGCAGGGCTCACGAATTCGAAACTTGCACAACCTGTTAAGTTGCACTGAAAATTGACCCACGTTCCCCACGAATTTGCAACGGAATCTGACCCACGTTAGTAGCACAATTCCACCTGTCTCATCGGCAGGAGATCGGAGTGATTGCGTATTCCACGCAAACTGGACACCTGTTCCGCCGCAAACTGGACAGTCGTTCCAGCGCAAACTGGACACCCGTTCCAGACCAAACTGGACACCTGTTCCAGGCCAAACTGGACACCTTGGACGC